>CACXER010000033.1 GCA_902766765.1 uncultured Elusimicrobium sp.
CGCCAAAAAACCGAGCACGCATAGTACGACGCATAAGACGAAAAAGGCCCCGCAAAAGTCAAAATCGAACAAGCGTACTAACACTACTTATTATAAATGGCCCAAAGAAGCCTCCCATCGCATTACCAAACGGGTGGAAGAAGGGTCATTAGGTCGCACTGAATCGATAGTACGGGGTGCTATTCGCTCACAGCAATCGCTGCGGATGTATCCGGTGGAAATGGAAACTTTCCATTTTATCAGTCAAGAACAAGCCTTTTATGAACCGGAACTCAAGGCAGCCAATTCATTATTCAAAAATATCCGCAACATACAAGTGCTTACGCCGGCGAACCGCGCCCGTTTAGAAAACCAATTGGAAGCAATAAATGATCCGTCGTTCAAGAATATATTAAACGAGCATTTGCGCACAGGCAATTTATCACAAATGGCACGGGACGTGTCAGATTATTACGGGCTGGACGGCGATTTGGTACGTTCCTCTTACAATTATCTGTTGCGCTACCCGCACAATCCGTCTCTACCGTACCGCCGTTCGCTACGCAATCCGCTTATTGACTCGGAATTGCGGGCTACTGCTGCACGGTTTTTAGAGAAAGCAGAATTTACCGCCGAAGATCAAGCCTACGCCTATAATGTGCTTTCCCAAATGCATACCCAACGCATGCTGCGAACGCGCGCCGTGGAAGAAGTCGTTCAACCCGCTATTGAAGCCAGCGTAGAATCATATCACAATCTTGCACAGGCCTTGCAACAATTTATCGACACTAACCATCGGTTACCCGATTCCCGATCGACCGACCCGGCTGAAGCGCAACTCTGTAACGACGTAAATGCCATACGCTTCCAACAAGAGAATCCCGCCTGGCCGCCCGAAATATACCAAGCCCGGGCCACCTTGGAACAAACTTGGCAGAACGGAGAAATTCAAAAAGAGTTGCAATTTTATTCACGAACCTACCAAGCTCTACAAGAGTTTGTGGCGGCTCATGGACAACGCCCCAAATGGAACACGTTGGACCCGGAAGAAATCCAACTGTATAGCGATATTACCCAGGTACAAAGCCACCGCGAATATGCGGCCCAACATCCGGCGTTAAACTCGGTTTTTCAACAACTGGAAGAAGTATGGCAAAACAGTCTTCCCAAAGATTTATGGTCGTATGAAGAAATGCTGCGCCGCTACGAGCAGCACGGCATTGAAACCGGAGAATGGGGATACCCTGCCAGTTTGCGACAAAACCCCAATCTGACACCGGAACAAGTAGAATTCTTTGATAATGTATCCTACTACATATTTGCCGACCCTAAAACCTTGTCACGGTTGAAGGAAATAGAAGAAAGACACAAATCCTCCCATTAAAAAACAGGGAACGGTTTTATCCGTTCCCTGTTTTTTTAGTCTTTTGTAAAACTATTTGTATTCCAATTTGACTAATTTGTATTTTTTCGGTCCGCGCGGGAGTTGCGCTTCAAATTCATCCCCTTGTGCGTGCCCGAGGACCCCATTTGCTAATGGCGATTTGACCGACAATAACCCTTTTTCCGGGTTCGATTCCATGGACCCTACCAAGGTATAGGTAAATTCAATACCGGCATCCAAATCTTTAATAGTTACCGTTGCTCCAATGCGGGCTTTCGTCCGGTCCACTTCCAAATCATCTGTGATTTGCGCATTGCGTAAACGGGTTTCCAATTCTTGAATACGTAAGAGGGTTTCCGCTTGTTTTTCCTTCGCAGCGTGGTATTCGGCATTTTCCTTTAAATCACCTTGAGCGGCGGCTTCGCCGATTTCATTGGACAATTGCGCTTTCAATTCTTTCAAACCGTTTAGTTCATTTACGAGCGCTTCGTATTTTTTACGGCTTACATAAAATTGTTCCATACTGTTTACTCCTTATCATTTCTAGTGTACAATTTATCCGCATTTATTTCAATCTGCTTTCCATTATTATATAATCAGAATATGCACAAGGGCGGCCTTCTACTTTTCTTACTATGCTTGCTGACGGGTTGTACTTCCCCTTCCGAAGAAACCCGCCGCATCCGGCTTATTGAACAAAATGCACCGGCCGTGGTAGCCCTCAACATATTGCGCCCCAACGGAGGCACGTTTACAGCCACCGGTTTTGTCCTAACGCCGGATGGCCTTATTGCCACCACCAGACACATTGTTGAAAACACCGCTTACATCAATGCTACTTTTAGTAACGGTGCCGTCTCTGCCAAGGCCCAACCGGTAGCCGTCTCCAATCGGACAGACTTGGCCCTGTTACGTATCCCGGCAAAACACTTGCGAACAGTACAACTGGTTTCATCCGGCCAGGTTCGCCCGGGGCAGAATATCATTGTTATTGGCAACCCGCGCCGCTTGCAGAACTCTGTTTCTACCGGCATTATCAGTCAGGTGCGCCAAAAATCCGACGGTACTTTATTGCATCAAGTTACTACTCCGCTTTCCCCCAGTTCCAGCGGAAGCCCCGTTTTTGATGAAAAGGGCCGGGTGATTTCAATTGTCTTTGGAAGTTACGCCGGAGCAGACAACCAAAATTTGAACTTTTCCATTCCTTCGGATTATTTGATTGATCTGGTACACACCGCCGGCCTAAAACTCCCCTCCGAAGAAGATACCCGGTTTTCCTCCAATCCGTTCGTGCGTCACGTACAAAAATCCTGGTCTATCCTAAAACGTATTTTCCGCCGGAAATAGGACGAAAGGCCTATCCCTTCTCTAGGGCCTAATTTCACTTGAAAAAGCCACTCAAAACAAATAGACTATAGTAAAGATAATTTTTCAAGGAGCCGTCTATGAAGCCGTCTACAAAAAAGGCCACCAAATACACTCTGATTACATTAGGAATTGCATTATTTCTTTTTCTCATGCTTCCGTTTTTAGAAGTTCCAACGCTTTCCTCGGCGAGAGAGCGACGCCCTTTTATCCCCCAAATTTTTACAACCAATCCGTTAACGCGCCTGGCAAAACGAATCGCCCGTGTGTTTAACAAAAAGGCCCCGGCTCGTTCCGCGCGCCACGCACTGACGGCGGAGGCACAACAGAATATGACGCCTGCCGAAAGAGATGTAATCCTGGCGCGGGCAGATATCAAGAACGAAGAGGTGGCAACGGAGGAACCTACTAACCCGGATGAAGAAAACGCGCGGTTTTTCTTGCAGGGAGAAGAAGAGGATTGGGTCCTGGTGCGCCAACGTGTGCCGGAAACCGCTCCCTCGACGGGTATGCACGAAATTTCTGTTAAAGATAATGCCTATGATCGCTATGTAAAACAAGAACGGGTCGCCCGATATACCCCCACGGCCGCTCCTCGCAAAACAAACGCAGTGCCTGACTCCAAACTGGCACGATTATTCAACCCCATTAAACGTTTCTTTGGTCTGGGTGGTGGCACGGCGGCTCGCTCCGGTGCTTTGGAAGCCCAGGAATCTTTTACCGCGGCACATCGCCGATCTTCGTCGGATGGAATCGGCCGTAACACCAGCAAACAAGCCCGCCAATTACCCGGCGCCAAAGATGTAAACGTTGCCTTCGGCACTATAAATACTCCCGGCAATCTCGACAACGCTATACATGAACGCTCCGACCGATTTGCCGATTTAATGGACACCGACCAAGTCATACAAGACGCGGCCGATTTAGTGGCCGGCTCTATCCAAGACCCCCGCGCCAGCCAGCGTGCGCGCCAAGAACAAGAAAATAAATATAACGAATTAGCCAGACAACGCTTGCTGGCGGATTTACTTGCGCGCGGCGGACAAGAAACCCCGCAAGACGCCCTGCCGGAAACAACTTTAGGCTGCAAAATTGATGAGGGGCTTATTACTCCGCCAAACGATCCTTGCCGCGCACCGAGCGAAGAAGATTTAGAAAATTTACGCAAAACAAACAGAGAACATTTCTCCAACCAAACCAATGGAGCCGCCTTACCGGAAAAAGTAACTCCGATTTTGGGTGTAGCCAATGAAAGTTCCATTCCTCAAATTGCCCCCACCTTGGAGGAAAATAGAGACTATGTGCAAGATTACGAAACCCAAGAAGCAACTAAAAAAATGTACCAGTTCATGCTGCAGGGTAGTAAGTGCAACAACGACTGCTTTTGGGTAGCCAGTAATGTTCAAACGGAACAAAATAGACCGATGATTGAAACAATTCAGGCCACCGGAACAAATTTCGCAGGGGATCCGTTAAATAAATTTCAAACACTTAAAAACAATTTTATCCAGGCCCAGGTAGAAGCATACAGAAAAGAACATCCGCAGGCCACTGAGGAAGAACTGCAACAGGTACAACAACAGGCCAACAAAGCCAATCCTCCCTACGTAGTCTATACGTGGGCCAATATGCAGAATCTTTTCAAATCATCCGCCAATTCATCAAATGCCGCAACTCCTACGGTTTATTTTGCCGATGCGGCTGATGCCCGAACCTTTATTGAACGACACGGGCGCGACGTCCCCATCCTCTACGGAAAAACAGGGCACCGCGTCCTTTCCCGTATCGCTGCAAGTACCCCTGCTGAACCGGAAACCTCCCCTGGATCGCCTTTGAGCATGAGCGGTCTGGGTGGAAATTTACTCGGAGGTGCGGCTCAAGGGGACTCTTCGTTGGAAAGCCGCTCGGCTGAACTTATTAGCGATTTCATTGATAATATAAACGTCCGCCAACGAATTCACCGGGAAATCCAACAAGATGCCGGTCGAACGGCCGTTACCAACACGGCAGCCCCTATTGTGGAAGAAATCCAAGAACAAGCCGCGCAAGAATTAGCCAATTTTGCCAAAACATCGGAATTAGGGAAAACCCAAAAATAACAAGGGCCTTGACCAAATACGGTCAAGGCTTTTGCTAAACTAATTTCCGGGTTTATTTTCTAGCCAAAAACGGGTATAATTTGTATAGTAGTTCCAAACGCGCGCCACGCGCGCGTAATACACAAGGAGACCCCGTATGAAAAAATGGCTTTGTTTTATACTTCTTTTTAGCGTAGCACTGGCCGGTTGTCACTCCCGTAAAGAGTCCCCCTACAATCGTAACGCAGGTAATGAATATGAACTCTTTTTAAGTAAGCACATCTTTGCGGCTTGCCAAAATATAAACGAACCGTTTGCCCTCTATTCATTAGCCAAACTCAATAAATCTCCGTCTAACAATGACCCGCACTATAAAGTAACTTTTGTCAATGGACCGTGCAAAGGCCAAACCGTTTGGACCACCCACGTCATCCTCAAGACAGAGCCCGTCAGTTCGTCCGAGTTCTTGCCGCGCGGTACAGCATTACTACGCAATTATTGGAACCCCAAAGAACCTTTTGACCAGGAAAAAACGGACCGTTGGCATATTGGCATCGTCAGCAACAACGAACGTGTCAGCCAAGGCATTGTAGATTTAGCGTTCCCGCGCGATAAAAATGATTTTGCACCGGCGCGCGAAGGCATTTATGTGCACAATGTGCGCTATGTAGTATCACCGGAAATTAAGGACGTACGCACCTTCATACACTAGAGGATATTATGACTCGCAAACACCTGTTTTTGTTTTTCTTTTGTCTATGCGCGCCGCTTTTTACTTGGGCGGCAGAAGGCGACCCCATTAGCGTGGAGACTAACATTTTAGATGTTCCCACAGCCGACACGTTGGACCGTTACCAAGCCTCTTTCTTAGCCCGCGCCTATGACCACGGCACACTCATGGAATCTATTGATTTTGGCGTATATCCCCGCATCAACTTAGGGGTTTCCGTAGCCGTACATGAACTCATCGGTTCGTCCTCCTCCGTTCGGGTACTCAATCCGGACTTTCAAGCCAAGTGGAAATTGTACGATGGCAATTTGTATTTACCTGCCATCGCTATCGGCTACGACGGACGCCGCTACGGATATGGATACGATAAAGACCGCCACTATACCCGCACCAAAAAATATTTGGACGACCGCAAAGGCGGTTATCTTACCTTTTCCCGCGAAATTATTGTACCCGGGCTCAACGCCTCGGCCGGTGTGAATTTATCGGATTTTGACTTTGATGACGTATACGGTTTTATGGGTTTGTTTTACCGCCTGACCGATCAAATCAATTTACTGGCCGAATGGGATAATATCCACAATTGGCGCGATTCACGGGCCAACGTGGGCATGCGTTTTTACTTACATCCGTCCCTGGCTTTAGACGGTGCTGTGCGCCGTATCGGACGCGGAGATGAAAGCGAACGCATCTTGCAAATCCGCTACGTCACTAATTTTTAGGAGCGCAATATGGAAAAAACAACCTCTGCCACATCCACCACCCGACGCAATACAATTTTTATTAAAAAAAGTTTGCAATTGCGCTATATGGTGCTCATTATTTTAAGCGTGTTATGTGGGCTGGCCATCATGACATTTGAACTTACCGCCACGCTCAGCGAGTTGTTCGATACGCACCCGGTGCTTATGCAACCCATCTACGACGAGTTCTTCCATATTGCGGCCAGTTTCTTTTACAAAATTGTAATTTACTTACTTTTTGTAGTAGTCATTTCGGCCTTTCTGTCACACAAAATGGCGGGACCGGTATACCGTTTTGAGCAAGTGTGTAAAGCCATTGCTAAGGGGGATTTTTCCCAACGGGTTCGCTTGCGCCAAGGCGATCAATTTATGGAATTACAGGACGATTTCAACGCAATGATGGACCGCGTAGAACAAGAAATCAACAAAAACAAAACGCAACATCATGAATAAAAAAATATATGCTTTGTTATTAGTCGTTCTTTTGGGCACGCTTCCGACGTACGCCCAGAAGGAATACGGATTAAAATTTTCCAGTTTGATTAGTGATAATCTCTCGCTGGAAAATGCGATTCGCTTGGGGCTGGAAAACAATTCCAATTTCCTTTCCGCTCGTCAAGAAATTATTGTGGCAGAACAAAAAGTCAACGAGGCCAAATTTCTCTTCTTACCGCAACTGGCCTTTCAGGGCACGGCCACGTGGTATAACTTGGATTATCCGATGGCCCTTTCGGATTCCGTTGCCAACCGTTTTCTACCCGGCCCCCTTCTTTCGGAAAGACATGATCAATTTTTCAGTGCCGGTGTTACCGCCACACAATACCTTTATTCCGGCGGACGCATCCGCAATACGCTCAAAATTGCGCGAGCGAATTTGAAACAGGTACAAAGCCGTTATGAAGCCGTCAAAAACGCCACGGTACTAAACATTAAAAAATCTTTTTACAACCTGCTTTTTGCCCAACAATACGACGCGGTGATGCAACAATTGTGGGAGTCCGTTTCCGCGTGGAACACCCGCGCCTCCGGCGATGCTTGGTCGCAACTTCACCAACGAAGTCTACTGGCACAATTGGAAGCGCGCCGTCATGAGGCGGCCCGACAACTGGCCAAAGCGCGGCTGGCTATGCTTGTCAGTTTGAACAAAGAAACCAATGCGGATTTTTCCATTACGGGTGATTTTTCCCCCGTGCAAGTAAATTCAGAATTGCCCCAGTTGCACCTACGTGCGATGGAGTACCGGCCGGAATTAAAATCCGCCATTTACGCCTTGGAATTGGATAATATTTCCATTGATTTGGCTTTATCCAAACGCTACCCGGACATTATTTTAAATGCTACGTACGAACAATTGGGTGCCGATACCTTGAGCGATACCAACAAACAAGTTTCTTTAGCCATGCGCCTGCCGCTACCGTACAATTTTTCCTCCCAAATTGCGCAGAAGAAAGCCGAACAAGAAAAAAGTTCGCTGCGGCGCGCCCAGATAGAAGATAAAATCCGCGTAGAGGTGACGCGCAGTTTTGAAGAAATGCGTTTCTGGCAGGACGAAGTGTTAGCCCGTCAAAATAATTACAACACGCTAACGGACTTATTCCGGAAAGCCAAAAAATCCGGCACGAAACAAGGAGTTGTTCCGTTAGAAGCCGTGCAGGCCTACGCCCAAACCGCTCACGATTATTTGGACGCCCTGCGCCAAAACCTAATCGCTAAGGCGGAATTAGAATGGGCCGTCGGTCAAGATTTATAATCTCGCTACTAATCTTATGGGGAGGGTGGATATTACTTATTCCCCCCGCTTATTCGTTGCCGCCTAAAAGCGAGGATGAAGTATTGCGCGATTTTTTATGGCAAGAATTTATTGAACTCCCCTCCGAAAGCCGCCCCAAAATTGGGCTCGCCTTATCCGCGGGCGGTGTGCGCGGATTTGCACACGTAGGCACCTTAGAAGCACTTACTAACGCCGGTGTCCCTATAGATATGATCTCAGGCACTTCCATGGGGGCGGTCGTTGGAGGATTATATGCCGG
Organism: uncultured Elusimicrobium sp.; assembly: GCA_902766765.1. Taxonomy (GTDB): domain Bacteria; phylum Elusimicrobiota; class Elusimicrobia; order Elusimicrobiales; family Elusimicrobiaceae; genus Avelusimicrobium. Next base: position 8,310 of record CACXER010000033.1, read on the forward strand.
AGGACTCCCTACCGAAAAATTATGGCAAATAAGTTCGCACATGACTATGCAAAGTATCACACCGGATTTTAACGTTATGGGCTTATTCCGCGTGCTATTTGTTAAAAAATTACCGTCGTCTGAAAATCTGGCTAACTTCTTTTACGAACAACTGGGCGATATTCAATTTGAAGATTTAAAAATTCCGTTTACTTGTGCCGCCATGGATATTAAAACCGGCGAGCGCGTCGTGTTTAACTCCGGGCCTTTGGCTATTGCCGTGCGGGCCAGCATGAATTTACCCGGCGTATTTTCTCCGGTGAAGTACCGACACCGCCAACTTGTGGACGGAGCCGTAGTGGATTATTTACCGGTAGAATCCGTCAAAAAAATGGGGGCCGATTATATCATTGCTTCTGTTACCCCACCCGATTTTTATTCCACCACGCCTAAGACGATTGCGGCGTATCTGTTGCGCGTAGGGGATGTACGCGGCGCAGCCATGATTGAAGAAGCCGCCCAAAAAGCCAATTTTGTACTGACTAACCGCGTATTAGACGTCGGCACCTTGGAATTAGATAAATTACATAAAGCCGGTGAAGTGGGCATTGTAGAAGCTCACCAACATATGGAGGAACTGCAAGATTCCATCTTGCTGTTTGCACTGAATGAAGGTTTTCAACCGTAACTGGATAGGAATTGTCAGCGTTGTGTTACTTACCGGTTGTTCATCGGGCTTTTTAGGTTTGGGCCCGCTGGGAGACCACAAAGAGTATACACAGGCACGTGACGCATATGACGCAGGGAATTACCCCGTCGCCGTAGCGCAACTGACGGACTATATCTACAAAACCTCCAACGTTACCCGCCGCGAAGCACGTGCTTACCGTTTGTTGGGGAAAAGTTACGAACAACTGAATCAACCTGGCCGCGCGTTGGAAGTATATTTAGAGGCGTTGGAATTTCATCCGGACAATGTACCGCTCCTATTGGAAGCCGGACGGTTATACCAACAAAACGGTTTGACGACCCGTTCCATAGAAATGTACGAACGCGCCCTGAAAGAAGAACCCAACAATACGGAAGCCCTCGCCGGGCAAGCCGCCAACTATTCCACGCTTGGGTTTTATTCCAAAGCGCGTAATTTTTATGACCGGTTTTTTGAAAAATCTTCACAAGTCTCTCCGGTTTACCGCGCACGCTATGCCGATACATTCTTACGCCAACGCGATTACGCCCACGCATTTATACACATTACACTAGCCCTGGAACAAGATCCGGCCAATGCCGATTTTTGGCGCATTAGCGCCGAATCCCGCCGGGGATTACAACAAAAGGACGAAGCCCTGGCCGATTTGGAAATGGCCATTTCTCTGGCCCCGGAGCGCACAGATTTACTCGCCCAACAAGCACTGTGGCTCTACGAAAAAGGCGACACAAAAAAATCGCTGCAAATTGCGGAAGAGATCTTAAAGCGCCAACCGGATAATGCCTTGGCCCGCTTGATACAAGCATTAAACTGGCAAAAACAAGGCAGAAAAACCGCCGCGCGCAACCAATTTGCCCACCTGGCCCAAACATCTCCCACCCAGTCTTTGGTAGGGCAAGTGGCCCGGCACCTTGCCGACAAATAACAAGTAAGCAGAAAACAAAGATAATACAACGAACGCTTGACAAACAAAAAAAACAATAATAAAATGTTGGACAAAATATAAGGAGCAAACAATATGAAAAACAAACGAGCATTTACGCTAATAGAATTATTAGTTGTCGTACTTATCATCGGCATTTTGGCGGCGGTGGCCTTGCCGCAATATAATAAGGCCGTAGAAAAAAGCCGTTTTATGACCTTATTGCCTTTGGCGAAGGCTTTAGCACAAGCAGAAGAAACCTATTATTTAGCCAATGGCAGTTACACTACAAATATTGACGAATTAGATGTGGATTTTCCGGGAGGAGGTTCCAGCACAACAAGCGGCATATCCATGTCCAATGACATAAGATTACATCTCTTAGGTAGGTATATCGCCGGGGGTGCGCACCGAACTCAATTGGAATGGTGGCTGGAACACCAAACGGACCGCGATCCGGGGGCCTATTGTTTGGCAGATCCTACAGATCCGGTTACCACCTCTGTGTGTAAAAGTATTGGTACATTTACCCGACATACGAGTTGTGGAAGCATTATTGTAGGACAAGCCATCAACTGCGATGAATATAAAATAAAGTTGTAATAAAAAAGCCCCCTGCCTACATAGCAGAGGGCTCTTATAAAACTTTTGGCACACGACTAATTTGTTTTCCAACCACCGCCAAGGGCTTTACATAAATTGACTACCGCAGACAATTCGCTCTTGCGCGCAGAAGATAAATTCATCTCGGCCGACAATAAATTCTCTTCTACGCTCAGCAAATCAGTCACGCCGATAAGTCCGGCATCTTCCTGCTTTTTAGTCAGTTCGTAACTGCGTTGCATGGCTTGCGTTTGTGCATTGTAGGAATCATACACATCGCGATTGATGCGGTTGGCAGACAGGGCATCATAGGCCTCTTTAAATGCCGTCTGCACCGTTTTGGTATAAGTGGCTAACTGTTCGCGATACTGCGCTTCGGCTTTTTTGTTTTCCGCTTTGATTTTACCGCCCTCAAAAATAGGCGCAAGCGCATTACCTGCGATATTCCACACGCCCGCCCCACCGGTAAAAAGGTTACTCAACGCATCGCTGGCAAACCCGGCCGTTCCGGTCAGCGAAATAGACGGGAAATAGGCCGCACGTGCCGCGCCGATATTGGCATTAGCGGCAATGAGTTGTTCTTCGGCACTGCGTACATCCGGGCGGCGTTCCAATAAGTCAGACGGCAAATCGGACGGCACATCCGGCACTAAATACAGTTCATTGATTGTCTTTCCGCGCGGGATATTGAGGGCAATGATTTCCCGCGGCGATTTGCCAAGTAGCACCGCCAGCGCGGTTTCTTGCTGTTCGCGTTGCAAAGACAGTTGGTGTAGTTGCGCTTGTACGCTGTCTCTTTCGGCTTGCACACGGCGCAAATCTACTTCTGTAGAATAGCCGGATTTATAACGCGCTTGATAAACGCGCACGTTTTCCTCCCGTGCTTCTAAGGTGCGCTGCAAAATGTCTTTTTGTTCATCCAACATGCGTAGCGTAAAATAGGCATTCGCAATATCCGCCGTCAATGTTAAACGCACCGTATCGCGCGCGGCTTCCGTAGCCAACAGACGCGCCCGGGCCGATTCTTTTAAGCGGCGGTATTTACCCCACAAATCCAATTCAAACGAAGCCGATAACCCCGCCGTACTTTGACTTTCACCGGAGCCCACGTTATTACCTTCGCGCCCGCTTTGCATCCCGGCCGAGATGGACGGCATTTGCTCTGCACTGGCCAGCCCAACGTCGGCACGCGCTTCATCCACGCGCGCAATGGCGGCTTGCAAATCCTGGTTGTAAGTGAGCCCTTCCGTTTCCAACGCGTTTAAGACCGGGTCTTCAAACACGTCCCACCATTTGGCCGTTGTAAAAATGCCAAAGGTGTCGCCGGATTGTCCGGCAGGTAAATCCATATCCGGCCGTTTATACGTCGGCCCCAACATACACCCGCCTAGCCAGGCGAGCAGCACACCTATTAAACCGATTTTTTTCATTTTGTTTCCTCCAATTTTCCGTCTAAAGGGATCTGCTTATCTTTGCCGCAAAACCAGCAGAAGAACAGCGGGATAAACAGCGGAGCCACTCCGGTAGCCACCAACATACCAAACACCACCGCCGTGCCGATAGAATGGCGGCTGGCCGCCCCGGCACCGCTGCTAATCATGAGCGGCACACAACCTAAAATGAACGCCAATGACGTCATTACAATCGGGCGGAAACGCAAACGCGCTGCTTCCACCGCTGCTTTGGCTTTGGCCTGACCTTGTTCTTTAAGAAGTACGGCAAACTCCACAATCAAAATAGCGTTTTTAGCCGCCAAGCCCACCAGGGCCACCAGCGCAATTTGGAAATAAATATCATTAGACAGCCCGCGCATCCATGTGCCGAGTAACGCGCCAAATACCGCAAACGGAACCGCCATCAATACCGCCACCGGCAGACTCCATTTTTCGTATTGGGCCGCTAAAATCAGGAACACCACCAAAATACCTAAAAATAGTGCTTGCATAGACGAACTGCCCGCTAAATTTTCTTGGTAGGTCGTTCCCGTCCACGCGAGCGTAAAATTGGGGTCTAATACGCTTTTGGCAGTTTCTTCCACCGCGCGGATGGCATTACCGGAACTGTAGCCCGCCGCCGGATTGGCAATAAATTTAGCCGCCGGGAACACGTTAAACCGTTCTACCATATCCGGCCCCAGCGAAGGCGTCAACGTAACAAGTGCCGAAAGCGGCACCATGGCCCCGCCTTGGGCACGCACATAGACATCGCTAATTTGTTCCGGTTTGGCCCGATAGGCCCCGTCGGCCTGAATCATCACTTTAAAACTGCGCCCCATATACGTAAAATCGTTGACGTACATCGTACCAAACGAACCTTGCAGGGAAGCATACAAGTCATCTAACGATACCCCCATGGCACGCGCTTTTGTTTCGTCCACGTTGAGCACATATTGCGGAATATCCGCCGAGAAAGTAGTGGTAATGCTGGAGATCTCCGGCCGTTTTTGCACTTCAGCCATGAACTTTTTGACTTGATCTTCCAACGCGCGGCTGCCTTCCGAACCGCGGTTTTGGATGTATCCTTCCAACCCACCTGTCGTACTCATACCCATAATAGGCGGCGGGTTAAACGGCATAACTAATGCCGTGGGCAGCGCCCCCATTGCTTTTTTGTACACATCGGCTACCACCCCTAAAGAGGACAGGGCTTTTGTTTTGCGTTCGTCCCACGGTTTTAACATCACAAAGGAAGAAACCGTATTGGCTTTTTGCGTACTGCTGAGCATATCGTACCCGGTAAAAGTCATGTCTTGGTCAACAGCCGGTTCATCCAGAATAATTTTTTCTAACGTTTTAGACACCTGATCGCTAGCCGTTAGTGAGGAAGCCGGGTCCAACTGTGCCGCCACCATAATAAACCCTTGGTCTTCATCCGGTAGTAAACTGCCCGGCACGATTTTAAATAGTCCCAACATCCCGGTCACTAACAACACTAATACCACAGCCGCCACCGGCACCCGGCGAATAAAGAACGAAACCCACCCGGTATATTTACCGGTAAACTTTTCAAACTGTTGGTCAAACCAGTAGAAAAAACCTTTCGTCGGGGCTTCTTTTCGGCGCAACAAGAGCGCGCACAAAGCAGGCGTGAGCGTCAAAGCCACCAGCCCGGAAATTACAACGGAAACCGCAATCGTAATAGCAAACTGCTGATACATAACCCCGGTAAGTCCACCCATAAATGCTACTGGCACGAACACGGAACACAACACGAGCACAATGGCTATTACCGGGCCGGATACTTCTTCCATGGCCTTGATAGTAGCGTCTTTAGGGGAAAGATTTTCCTCTTGCATGAGACGTTCCACGTTTTCAATGACTACAATGGCATCATCTACCACCATACCAATGGCCAGTACAAGACCGAACAGGGTCAGCGTATTGATAGAAAAGTGGAATAGTTGCATTCCCGCAAACGCACCGATAATAGACACCGGTACCGCCAAACAAGGAATGAGCGTAGCCCGCCAATCTTTTAAGAACAGATAAACCACCAAAAACACCAAGATCATGGCTTCTAACAACGTATGGATCACTTCTTTAATGGATTCTTTTACAAATAGCGTTGTATCGTAAGCCACTTTATATTCCATATCCATAGACGGCGGAAATTGTTTTGCCAGTTCCTGCATCCGCTCATTGACCGCGTTAGCCGTGGCCACCGCATTCGCACCCGGAGAAAGGAAAATACCAATCGGCACAGCCGGTTTACCGTTATAACTTCCGTTAAATTCATACGTTTGGCTACCTAATTCCACGCGGGCCACGTCCTTTAAGAGTAGCGTCGTTCCGTCGGAATTAGCGCGCAAAATGATATTTTCAAATTCTTCCGGTGTGGTCAAGCGGCCCGGCGCCACAATGGTATAGGTGCGGTCCACGTGAACCGGCAAAGGAGGTTGTCCGATTTTACCCGCCGCCCGTTGGGCATTTTGCGCTTGTATGGCCGCCGCAATGTCGTTTACGGTCAAGTTGCGTTGGGAAAGCACGTCCGGTTTGGTCCAAATACGAATCGCATAATCATTGGCAGACATCACCTGCGCATCACCCACCCCCTCCAAACGTTTCAAATCATCTACAATGTTGATGAGGGCATAGTTTCCGATAGTGGTTGTGTCCGTCTGGCCCGAAGGGGAATAAAGCGCAATAATTTGCAACATGGCAGACGATTTTTTATCCACCGTAACCCCATATCGGCGCACATCTTCGGGGAGCGAAGCCGTGGCTTGTTGAACACGGTTATTGACGTTGATCATGGCTTGATCGGGATCAGTACCCACCTTAAAAGAAACAAGCAAACTCATATCCCCGTTGGAAGAAGAGGTAGAGTTCATATATAACATATCTTCCACCCCGTTGACTTGTTGCTCTAACGGAGCAGCCACCGTTTCGGCAATTACTTCCGGGCTGGCCCCGGGATAAGAAGCCGACACTTGAATAGTAGGCGGGGTTAAATCCGGGTACTGCTCCACCGGTAAGGCGGTAATAGAAACGATTCCGGCCAGCACAATAAGCAGTGAAATGACCGTAGCAAAAATAGGACGGTTGATAAAAAATTTAGAAAACATAGGTGCCCCTTTTAATTCCCTTGCACGGTCGTCGGTGTTTCCGGTGTATTCGGGGTAGTTTCCGTAGCCGGTGCAGTTACCTCCGGCGCTGCTACTTCCGGCAACGCTTGTTCATTATCGGCTTCGGATTGTTCAATAGTCTGTTCCAAACCGGCCAAATCACGACCGTCTTCCGACGGATTTTGTACCGTTTCCTGCGGGACATCCACTTTAAATTCCTGCAACGTAGGTGCTACTAACATCCCGGGACGAATTTTTACCAAGCCTCCATTCACCAACCGTTCCCCTTCCTTTAGGCCCGACGAAATAATATACATATCGTTTTGTAACTGGCCTTCCACCGGGCGAAGTTCCAAGGTATTGTCTTCTTTAATAACATAAACCGTCAAACCATTGGGCGACACCAACACAGAAGAAGATGGTATCAACACCGCATTTTTAAATACCGCTCCTACCAGCCGCACGCGAACAAATTGACCGGGAATAAGTTCGCGGGTGCGATCGGGGTTGGCAATTTCTGCCTTGATAGCAATGCTGGAAGTTTGCGTATTTTCCGAACTATCAAAGAAAATCAGTTTTCCACGGCGCGGATAGATTTTTCCATTCGTTAGCAACACTTCCACATAAATCGGTACTTCGTCCACCGTCTTTTCACGGTAGTGCATATCTTTGAGCATTTCCGGGTTATCGGTGTTTCCCATAGAAATTGTGCCTTCCCGATATCCGGATACCAGTTTTTCAAATTGGCTGCCCGGCATAGAGAAATTGACATACAACGGGTCAATTTGCACCATCGTCGTCAACAGTCCCGACTCTCCCACCGCGGAAATCAAACTGCCAACGGTTTGCGCTTCTTTCCCGGCGATACCACTAATAGGCGCCGTTACCTTGGTATATCCCAAATTGATGGTGGCATCGTTTACGCCGGCTTGGGCCACTTGTACATTGGCCTTGGCCGTTTCGTAAGCGGAAAGCGCATTATCGTAATCTTGTTGGCTGACCGCATTTTCTGCGCGAAGTGTTTTCATACGTTGATAGGTCCGTTTGGTACGGGTTTCTTCCGCACGCGCTTGCGCCAGAGCCCCTTGTGCTTTTTCCAACGCTACCTTATATTCTTTATCATCAATTTGAAAAAGTTGCGTACCAGCCGCCACAAATTCCCCTTCGTTATACAAACGGGCTTGCAAAATACCACCCACTTGTGCACGAATTTGTACGTCCAAAGAACCCGCTACTTGCGCCGGATATTCCATCGCCCACGGATAATCCTGTTGGACAACTTCGATCGCATTGACCGGAGCCGCCTGTGGGGCCGCAGCTTGTTTATCGTGGCAAGCACACAAGGCAAACGGCAAAATAAAACCTATTACTAAGAAAATGCGTTTCATATGACTCCTTGCAAAAAATAATTTTACCTACTTCCTTATTATAGAAAACTTCGCCCCTACCGCTTTTGATTTTTTATACTAATTTGAGCATATCGAGTAAAAACTTTTTATAATACAAGTATGCGGTGGTACACGACTATTGGCCTTATCGGATTATTTCTTTTCGGCACGCAGTTTCCCGGCGTTGCCAAGAGTACGGTGCGGGAAATAAATATATGGAAGACGCCTCCCCAGCGCCTTACCCGGCTATTGCAAGGAAAAACGCGCGAAGAAGCACTTTACCAAATTACCAGCGTATCGTCACAAGATAAAATCTTGCAAGCCGCCGACGGAACGCGCTATGCGCTCGTGCAATACGGGCACGGGGAAGAAGCCAAACGGTTACTTTTCCACGCCGATGAGCCGCAAACCTTTGTTACGTACGCCGCCACACCCCAACAAACGCGCGCGCTCATAGAAAAATACCAAATTCATCTGGATCTGAGCGAAAAAGATTTTTTAGCCCTTTTTGAACATCCCACGCCTTTTTACACTTCTGCCAATCAAACCGTTTATCCGGTAGGAAAATCTTCGTTTTTCTTACTTTTTGAAGCCGGGCAACCCGTCCGTTTCCTTACGCAACAAGAGGCGGAAACTTTTATTAAAACTCAACAACAAAGTGCCCCAAAGCCAACCCCCGCCCCGGCGACAAAAAACGCCAAAAAACCAACCCGTTGGAAAGCGCTGGTAAGCGGTGGAAGCACCTATGAACAAATTTATCTGCCACGCATTGTTCCGCCGAATAACACCCCGGAGGAAAAAGCCGCTCCGTCCAAATTATGATAAAATATAGGAAAGTATGAATAACAATCAGGACAATAAAGCGATTTTTTTTAAACGGGAAGCCCTTAAACGCGTCGTAGAAGTGTTTGATACGGGCGCGTTGGAAACGCAGGCTTACCGCATTCCCTTTGATGCCTTGCCGCAAAACTCCCCTTCCGGCGTACGGTGCTGTATTTATAAAGAACGCGCCGTCTTTCGCGCGCGCACACTAGCGGCTCTCGGCGGCAGTTTAGAAACCGATGATGAGGCCACCTCACTCAACGATTATGCCAAACACGCCATGACACGCAAAACCCCGGCGGAAAACACACTCACCGTGTTATCCATTGCGTGCAAAGGGTGCGTCAAAGCGCGCCATATCGTCACTGAGGCATGCCAAGGATGTTTAGCGCGCCATTGTCAGGCGGCGTGCAAATTTGGCGCCATTTCCATTTCCGCGGAAAACGGCCGCTCTAAAATTGATCCCGAAAAATGCAAAAATTGCGGCCAATGCCAGGCCTCGTGCCCGTACAATGCCATTACCTATGTACCCGTACCGTGCGAACAGGCCTGCCCGGTAGATGCTATCCATAAAGATAGCGACGGATTTGCCCATATCAATTTTGATAAGTGTATTTCCTGCGGCAAATGTATGGACGCGTGCCCGTTTGGCGCGGTCATGGAGCGCAGCCAACTCATTGACGTTTTGCGCGCCATTAAAGACGAGCGCAAAGTATGCGCGATGATTGCCCCGTCTATCGTCGGGCAATTAGACGGCACGCTGGCGCAAGTAGTCAGTGCGCTTAAAAAAGCGGGCTTTGATAAAGTGACGGAAGTTGCCCTCGGAGCCGATATCACCACCGCCAACGAAGCGCGCGAACTGGTGGAACGACTCAACAAAGGCGCTCGGTTTATGACAACGTCTTGTTGTGCGGCGTGGGTGCAAGCCGTTAAAAAACATTTGCCCGCATTAAAAGATTTTATTTCAGACGCCAAAACACCCACCGGCTACACCGCGGAAATTGAAAAGGCCAACGGATTTACGACAGTATTTATCGGGCCGTGTGCCTCCAAACGTTTGGAAGGGCGCGAAGACCCGAATATTGATTACGTGCTCACGTATGAAGAAATTGATGCCTTGTTGCGGGCGCGTAACATCGACCCTGCGAAGTGTGAAGAAGCGGAATTAGATTCTTCCATTTCCGCCGACGGACGTTATTATGGCGTAACGGGTGGGGTGGCGCAAGCGGTGGAAAATGCACTGGCGGGTAAAATCCAATTTAAGAAGATGACGATAAACGGCTTAGACAAAAAAGCCATGCTCATGCTAAACGCCTACGCGCAAGGTAAAGCGGGCGACTTCCAACTTTTGGAAGTAATGAGTTGTAAAGGCGGGTGTATCGGCGGGCCGTGTACCGTTAAGAAGCAAGCCGAAGTGATTGGAAAAATCAAAGAATTTGTGGAAAATTCTAAAAAGAAATAAATGATCACAAACCCAATTAAAAACCCCGCCAATTACGACGAGGTTTTTATTATCTGGTCATAAAATACCGGCCAACGGGACAATTGTAAAAAGTACTTGACAAATCAAAAAAAAAAATAATATAGTGGCAGACCCAAAATAGCAAGGAGCAACAAATATGAAAAATACACAAGCATTTACGCTAATAGAACTTTTAGTCGTTGTACTTATCATCGGCATTTTGGCAGCGGTGGCCTTGCCGCAATATCAACAAGCAGTAAATAAATCGCGCTTTGCCAATTTGCGCACGATTTCCAAATCCTTTATAGATGCCACAAAGGCCTATCAGTTAGCCAACGGTGAATATCCGCAAGATATGGAAGAACTGAGTATAGATTATCCGGCAGGAATGACACCCAGTTCTCTAACGAACGGGCAACAGGGTTCTTGCGCCAAGAATAACGAAATATATTGTTGTATTTCCAAACAAGGCAGCGGATTATGTGCTAGCGTTGTATGCGGACGAAATGATTATTCTTTTGCTTTTGAGCACAACCATGGAGGGGAGTGTTTTGTAGAGAGCACTACAGAAATGCCCATGTGTCTTGCAAAATCCGATAACACAAATGCCGTCAAATTATGCCGTTCTTTTGGCGGAGAAATGCTGGGATCTTGGGGTCTAATTACTCCTGATGGGGTAAAAAGTTCGTACAATTTTTACCGAATACAATTATAAATCTACCGTAATTTAACGGCCAAGTCATTGACGTCGGCCAGTTCAACAAGCGTAAGGCCCTTAAGTTTGGATTTTTCTTGTTTGGCAAGAACGGAAGTGTAGGCCTTGGTAAACCCGAGCCGCCGCGCTTCGTCCAGGCGGCGTTCTATAAGCGGCACTTTGGCCACTTGCCCCAAAATGCCGACTTCCGCCATAAACACGCTATCGTGCGCGATAGGGAAATCTTTACACGAACTGATAACCGCCGCGCAAATGGCTAAATCAAGCGCGGGGTCTTTTAGTTTAATGCCGCCCGCCAAACTGACAAAAATATCTTTGTTGTCCAAGGACAACCCGATATGTTTTTCCAGCGCGGCAAACAACATCAAACATCTGTTCAAATCTACGCCCGTGGCTACGCGCCGCGGATACGGAAATCGCGTTGGTGAAACGAGTGCCTGGACTTCGGTCAGTAACGGCCGCGAGCCCTCCAAGGATAAAGAATAGGCCCGGCCTTTTAACGCGCGTTCACGCGACGTTTCGGCAAAGCACTCGCTGGCGTTTTCCACAGAAACAAGCCCGTTTGCCGTCATGCGAAATAAACCGATTTCATCCGTAGAGCCAAAGCGGTTTTTGTGCGGGCGAAGTAAACGCAAAACGTTATCTTTTTCTGTGTCAAAATACAGCACACAGTCCACCATGTGCTCCAAAATTTTCGGCCCGGCCAGTTCGCCGTCTTTGGTTACATGCCCCAAAACAAACGTCATAATACCTTTGGGCTTGCATAGCCGCACGAGTTCACTGGTGCACTCGCGCACTTGCGCCACCGTTCCGGCCGACGAGGTAAACTCCGGATGATACACCGTTTGGATAGAATCTAAAATCAACACTTCGGGGTTGACGTTACCCACGGACTCCACAATTTTTTGGATATCTGTTTCACACAACAGGAAAATGTTATCGCCTTTTACACCCAAGCGTTGGGCACGGCCGGAAATTTGATTGATACTTTCTTCACCGGAAATATAAAGCACTTTATAGTTTTTGGAAAGTTCCGCCGCCACTTGAAGCATGAGCGTAGATTTGCCGATACCCGGCGCTCCGGCCAAAAGCGTCAATTGTCCTTTCAC
>CACXER010000034.1 GCA_902766765.1 uncultured Elusimicrobium sp.
ATGGGTTGCAAAAATGGCGAAAGACCAAAAGTTCGCTGTGCGCTATCACAACCGCTGCCAAATCTGCGGACGTGCGCGCGGATACTATCGCGACTTCGGTCTTTGCCGTATCTGCCTGAGAAAAATGGCACACCAGGGTTTAATCCCGGGTCTGAGAAAATCAAGTTGGTAATTTACAGGAGGAGGTTTCCGCATTCGGGCCAACTCTTGTAAAAGAAAGTGGCTCGGGACGGTGACCTAAATATATGGATCCGATTGCAGATTTCTTAACCAGAATAAGAAACGCCAATATGAAGAAAAAAGAAAAAGTGGATATCCCTTTTTCTAAAATCAAAACCGAAATTGCGCGCGTACTTAAAGAAGAAGGGTACATCGCCAATTTCAAAGCCGTTCATAATGAAACGAAGGGCGGCGTCGTTCGGGTGTTTTTGAAATACACGCCGGAAAACGAAAGCGTAATCCAAGGTTTGAAACGCATTTCCAAACCGGGTTCCCGCGTTTACAGTGCGTATAACAACATTCCGAAAGTCCGCGGTGCCTTCGGGGTGACGATTTTGTCCACCTCTAAAGGTATTATGACGGATGCACAAGCCAAAGCCGAAAAAATCGGCGGCGAATTATTGTGCCAAGTTTGGTAAGGGGGAATTATGAGCAGAATTGGTAAAAAAGTAATTGCTATTCCCGCTAAAACCAAAGTGGAAGTAAAAGATAATTTGATCACCGCTACGGGCGCGTTGGGTACGTTGTCTTACACGGTTCCGGCCGGTATTACCGCGGAACTTAAAGACGGCAACTTGACGTTCTCCATCCCGGAAAACCGGGTCAAAGAACTCAACGCCTTGCACGGCACCACCCGCGCTAACGTTTTCAATATCATTGAAGGCGTAACGAACGGATTTTCCAAAGTATTGGAAATCAACGGGCTCGGTTACCGCGCGTCAGTGGCTGGTAAAAAACTCAATTTGGAACTTGGGTTTTCCCACCCGGTCAATTTGGATATCCCCGAGGGTTTAACCGTCGTGGTAGATCCGAAATCCGGTGCGGTAACGGTCAAAGGCAGCGACAAATTTAAAGTCGGTGACTTTGCCGCCAAAATCAGAAGAATTCGTCCTCCGGAGCCCTACAAAGGCAGCGGTATTAAATACCAAGGCGAACATATTGCTCGCAAAGCCGGTAAGACTGCGGCAGGAGGCAAATAATTATGGCTACTAAACAAGCAAGATACCAATTCCGTAAAGACCGCAGCCGTGCGCACTTGTTGAAAAACGGTGCACATCGCCCGCGCTTGTCGGTATATCGGAGTTTGAAATACATCTACGCCCAAATTATTGACGACAATACCCATAGCACGCTTGTGTCTGCTACGACGTTGTCTAAAGAATTTGAAGGCAAGTTTGAAGCGTCCGGCAAAAGCATTGAAGCCGCTAAGGCTCTCGGTGCTGCCATTGCCAAAAAAGCCTTGGAAAAAGGCATCAGCGAAGTGATGTTTGATCGCGGTGGACGCGTCTACCATGGCAGAATTAAAGCGTTAGCCGATTCTGCCAGAGAAGCAGGATTGAAATTCTAAGTTACAGGTGAATTTAATGTCCAATGAAACGCTCGTGAAAAGCGAAAATAAGAAAGAAGCGAAAGGCAAAAGAGCCGAGTTTCAAAAAGCAAGACCGGCGGTAGAAGGTAAAACCACGGTTATCCACGTAGCCCGTACGGCCAAGGTGGTCAAAGGCGGTAAACGCTTTGGCTTCCGTGCGCTTGTTGTTGTCGGAAACGGTATGGGTAAAGTGGGCGTTGCTATTGGCAAGGCGAATCAGGTTCAGTTGGCAATTGCCAAGGCTGAATCCCATGCGCGTAAACACATGATTACGTTCCCGATCGTCGGCGAAACGATTCCGCACGAAACGATTGGTAAGTTCGGGGCTGCGTCGGTTTGGATGAAACCGGCCGCTCCCGGTACGGGTGTAATCGCGGGTAGCGGTGTGCGGCTTTTATTTGAAGCTGCCGGCATCAAAGACGTCTTGGCCAAAAGCCTAGGCAGCACCAACCCGTGCAACTTAGTTTATGCCACGTTAGAGGCTTTCAAGCAACTCAAGAGCAAAGAAGCCGTCAACGTCTTGCGCGGTAAAGCCGCCCCGGCCGAAGAGGCCCCGAAAGCGGAAGAAGTGAAAACCGAAGCCGCTAAGGCCGAATAGTTTGGAGGAGAGAGAATATGGTAAATTTGAATACACTTTTCCCTAAACATGGGTCTAGAAAAGAAAGAAGACGCTTGGGTATTGGCCCGGGTTCCGGTTTGGGCAACTACTGCACCAAAGGAATGAAAGGTCAAACCTCTCGCTCCGGTAACACCCGCAAAGAAAGCAAAGAAGGCGGACAGATGCCTTTGATCCGCCATACGCCTAAAAGCGGTTTTTCCAATAAAGATTTTGCCAAACGGTACGATTATGTGAACGTTGGCTCGTTGGAAAAAGTTTTTGCGGCGGGTACGGAAGTAACCCCCGAAGCCTTGAAAAAAGCCGGTATCATCCATGATGTTACCCGCGTGAAAGTGCTGGCCAACGGCACGCTCACCAAGGCTCTAAAAGTGTCTGCACATGGTTTTTCCGCCACCGCGAAAGCGGCGATTGAAAAAGCCGGCGGCACTGTAACTGTACTTGAACAGAAGACCAAATAATGGCAAATAATACAGTTGCAAATATTTTTAACGCACCCGAACTCAGAAAGCGTTTGCTTTTTGTGTTCGGTGCGTTGGCTGTTTTCCGGATTGCGGCTGCAATCCCTATACCTGGCATCAATGCGACGGTGCTCCAACAATTATTTAATGCCCACCAAAACGGTATTTTAGGTTTTATGAATATCTTTTCGGGCGGGGCGTTGGGGCGTTTTTCCATTTTGGCGCTGGGTATCATGCCGTATATCAATGCCTCCATCATCATGGGGTTAGTGCGCGGGGCGCATATCTTCCCGGCGTTAGACCGTATGCATAAAGAAGGGGAATCCGGCAGAAGAAAAGAAAACCAGATTACCCGTATTTTTGCACTGTTTTTAGCCGTATTGCAAGGCTCTATGATGACGTTTGCCATTACCCGTGTAACGGGTGTAGGCAATGTCCCGGCGGTAGTCAATCCGTCTTTTGTGTTTTTTATTACCACGGTGTTGACGCTGGCGGCCGGCACGATGTTTGTAATGTGGCTGGGCGAACAAATTACTGAAAAGGGTGTCGGAAACGGGATCTCGCTTATCATTTTTGCGGGTATCGTTGACCGCTTACCCAGTGCCATTATGGAAGTAATCCAACGCGTCCAAACGGACGAAATGGATTTCTTTATGGCGCTTGTAATTTTTGGTGCGGCTGCAGTGATTACGGGTTTGGTGGTGTGGCTTGAAACGGCCCAACGCCAAATTCCGGTACAATATGCCAAACGTCAAGTAGGGAATAAATCGTATGGTGGACAAACGAGTTACTTGCCGCTCAAGATTGATCAGAGCGGTGTGATCGCGGTTATCTTCGCCTCCTCGGTGATTTCGTTGCCGCTTACGATTGCCAGTTTTAACCAAGAGGCCCCCTGGGCGCAGAAAATTCTCAGTGCCATGAGCCATAGCAATGTATGGTACATGTTGATCTTCTCCGCGCTCATTATCTTCTTCTGTTATTTCTATAATTCCATGACGATCAATCCGTCGGATTTAGCCGATAATATGAAGAAATGGGGTGGTTTCATTCCCGGAATTCGTCCCGGTGAACCGACCAAAAATTACATTGAATGGGTGATGAACCGCTTGACGTTCTGCGGTGCCATCTTTGTATGTTTGGTGGCGATTCTGCCGGACTTTTTCCGCTCGTATTTTAATGTAGACTTTTACTTCGGCGGTACCGCGCTACTCATCGTAGTTGGTGTGGCGTTGGATACGGTCGGTCAGGTGCAAGCGCACTTGCTCGCCCGCAATTATGAGCCGCTTATGAAAGGGTCTAAACGGATTAAAGGCCGCTGGTTCAACGTCGGCCAATAGTTTTGTGTTTTTGGGAGATTGCGTTGTTGTTACGCGGCTCACTTATTAGTTTATAAGCTTCGCCGCTACACGCCTAGCAATCTCCTCAAAAATCCATAAACTATTCCGGTTTTTGTAGGAAAATATTTTTGCGAAAGAGTTTTTATGAACATAATTTTAATGGGTTGTCCGGGTGCCGGTAAAGGAACGCAATCGGCAAAGTTATTACAAACTTTTCCGTTGCATCACATTTCCACGGGGGATGTACTCCGCGCGGAAATGGCTTCCGGTTCTGCGTTGGGTAAACAGATTGCCGAGATTGTCAATCAAGGCAATTTAGTGCCCGATGAACTGATGATTACGATGTTGGAAAACATTGTTAAATCAACGGACAAAGGTATCATTTTTGACGGTTTCCCGCGCACCGTAGCGCAAGCGGAAGCGTTAGATGCCATGATGAAGCGTTTACAACGTGAAATTACCCATGTGATTATGATTGATTTACCGCAAGAGGAAGTTGTCAACCGGATTTGTTCGCGCAAACAATGCAAACAATGCAAAGCGATTGTGCGGGTAGATGAAAAAAATCCGGCTGAAAAATGTGCCGCGTGTGGTGGAGAGTTGTATACCCGCCCGGATGACACGCCGGAAAAGGCGGCCCGTCGGTTAGAAGTCTACCGTAACAGTACGCTCCCGGTAAAAACGTATTACCAAAATAGCGGTAAATATGTAGAAGTAAACGGTAATCAAACGCCGGAAAAAGTTTTTGAGGATATTCAAAAAATCCTTGAGAAGTAACATGATAGAAGTAAAAAACGAACAAGAACTTCAGCGTATGCGCGTAGCCGGGAAGGTAACGGCAGCGGTGCTCAAGCAAATGACCGAGTTAGTAAAACCCGGCATTTCTACGTGGGAGTTGGACAAAGCCGCAGAAAAAACGATTCGTTCCTTTGGGGCGACACCGCTTTTCCTGGGGTATTATGGGTTTCCGGGCAGTATTTGCGCGTCTGTCAACGAAGAAGTCGTGCACGGAATCCCAAAAAAAGATAGAATATTAAAGAGTGGTGATATTATCAGTATAGACACAGGAGCCCGCCTTGACGGTTTCTGTTCTGATGCCGCAATCACCCTCGGTGTGGGAAAGGTTTCTGAGGAAGCCCAAAAATTGATGGACGTAACGAAAAAATCGTTATACAAAGCCATCGGGCAAATCAAACCCGGCCGCCGTCTTGGAGACGCGCAGCACGCGGTGG
>CACXER010000035.1 GCA_902766765.1 uncultured Elusimicrobium sp.
ATCAACACCAAAGCATTAACCATGATTGCGCACAAATTGCGCACGCCACTGTCTATCATCAACGGCTATTGCGAGGCCCTGCAAATCCAACAAAAAAACTCGCTCTCACCGTTTGCTACCAAAGCGCTGGAAGAAATGGGCATACAAGGGGCGCACTTGTCGCAACTGGTGGATAAACTGATCGCATTTAATAAAGTTTTTTCGTTTAAGCCGGAAACATTTGAGAAAAAAGAACTCACGTTGAAACCGCTTATCAAAGACAGTGCGGCCCGGGCACTAATCATTGCCGAAAGTCTGACAGGTGCCAGTGCCCCCTCCGAAGACACCATCATGCGCCGCGGGGCCTTTGTGGAAACCGATTGCCCTGACCAACTGACACTTACCGCCAACGAAGAAACGCTGCGGTTATGTATAGAAGAATTGCTTACCAACGCCATTAAATTTAATAACAAAACAGAAAAAATTATTAAAATTCAGTGCGTCAATCACGGCAATTGCATTTCGCTTTCCGTGCGTGATTACGGAACGGGTATCCGCCCGCAAGACGTAAGCCGTATTTTTGAACCGTTTTATCAAGTAGATGACGATTTAACCGGCCAGGTGAGCGGCTGGGGACTTGGACTCACCATGGTACAACGGATTTTAGACCTGCACGGCGGTTCCATCAGCGTCGTGTCCGATAGAGGCCTTGGCTCTATCTTTACACTCAATTTGCCTATTTTATGAACACAAACACAACCGAAACTTTATTAGAAACCATCTCCACCCAATGTGATAGTCTGCGTACATTACTCGTGGGTGCTACGCAAGAATTACATGAACTAACCCGCCGGCTGGAGCAAATCGTACAACAATTACGTAAAAATATTGACGTGCGCGATGCTAACTTTGCCACCGATTTTAACGACTATTGCCAACAATTACGTAAAAAGTTGGACGCGCAGGAAACCGCCTGGACGGATATTCGCACCCAAGCCCGTACCCGCAAACCCGGCGACTGGACGGAAGATTTAATTCTTCCGGCCAAGGGCCTTAACAGCCGCGCCAAAACTTTATCACGTGCGTGTGATGAATTTATTACTGCCTACGATATTTTTGCGCGCGTATATAAAGGATTCACCGCCGTAAAATTAAATGTATGGTTACTTACGGCATGCCAAAGCGACGCCTCCTTACTGACGGGGAAAATCTTATTTTTAGCCCGCGAAATTACCAAACACACCGAACAAAAACGGGGGAACTATGTTGCCGGATAAGTCCACTTATTATTACTTAAAGACAACGGCTCTTTGTTTAACTATCGTTGCTGCCGGCGTGGTGATGGCCCTGCTGGTGTATACCAAGGCGCTACTTATTCCGCTGGTTATTTCTATTTTTCTCTACACGATTTTGGCCCAAATGGTGTTGTATTTGCGCCAAAAATTCAATTTTCCGCATTGGCTGGCACTCACGATTTCTATCGTTATCGGCGTAGCATTTTTTGCCGCGGTCATTTTATTTACCACCACTTCCGTTGGACAATTCTTAAAAGGGGCCGAAGTATACCGCCAAAACTTAATTGCAACTATCGGCGATTTAGTAGCCAAACTGCAGCAGTACGGTATTACCCTGGACCAGAATTTTATTGAAAATTACGTGCGGGATTTGCCGCTGTTTGATTGGCTAAAAAACTTTGGCGGCAAGTTGTTCTCCGTCGTATCAAACATCACGCTCATTGTGCTGTTTATGACGTTTTTCCTCTTGGGCAGCAAACAAAAACGGCCTATTACCAACCCGGCTATTAAAGAAATGCTAGCCAATGTGTCCGTCTATTTATCCGTCAAATTGATGGCGTCACTCATTACCGGGATTATCGTAGCGACTATTTTGATGGGATTTCAAGTCAAACTGGCTATTTTGTTTGCCTTGTTTGCGTTTCTACTCAACTTTATTCCGAGTGTCGGCTCTATTATTTCGGTGGTGTTACCTACACCGGTATTATTTTTGCAGTTCGGGTTAGGGCCGAAATTCTTTATCGTGATTGGTTTGTTAGCCGCCACGGAATTTATTATCGGCAATTTAGTAGAACCCCGCTTTTTGGGTGAAGGAATGGATTTACATCCGGTAGCCGTCGTAGGCAGTTTAATCTTCTGGACGCTGGTGTGGGGCGTACCGGGGGCGTTTTTATCGGTTCCGCTAACGGCGTCACTTAAAATTGTACTCAGTAAAATCAAACAAACGCGTATCGTGGCCGAGATTCTGGCCGGACGATTACCGAACTAATTACTTCGTATAACAGTCAACAAAAATCCCCCGGGCATAGCCGGGGGATTTTTAAAACACGCCTCATTTATCCCAGTATTTTTTGCGCGGCAAAAATCAGTTCACGCAAGTGTTCTGCGCCGGCGAATGTTTCGGCATAGATTTTCAGGATATTTTCCGTGCCGCTGGGACGTACCAAAAACCACGATTTTTCCAAATATACTTTGATACCGTCCGTATCACGCACGCGCGTTACTTGCTCGCCCGACACTTCTCTCAATTCGGCAAAGTCGGCGGCTTTCATGGCTTTCACTTTCTGTTTTGTTTCGGCATTAGTCGGCACGTCCACCCGTGTGTAATACGGCGTACCGTATTGGGCGGCTAATTTGCCATATAACGTGGCGATATCGCCTTGCGTGGCCTGGATTTCCATAAGTAAACATACCGCAAAAATACCGTCTTTTTCCGTCGTCCAACCGCTGACAGACATTCCGGCACTTTCTTCCCCGGCCAGCACATAGCGGCCTTTATCTAAACCGTCCACAAAATACTTAAAACCCACATTGACTTCATCCAATGCAAGGCCGTTATCCTGGGCAATTCTGTCTAATAAAGAGGTCGTACCCAACGTGCGCCCAATCGCGCTGGCTCCCGGCACGCGCTTATTCTTAATGAGATAATCCGCCATCACACACAATGCGTGATTGGGAGAAACGAGCCCTCCCGAAGATGTCGCGCAACCAAAGCGGTCCGCATCCGGGTCACTCGCTCCGGCAAACGCGTACGTGCCTTGTTGCACCAGTTCAATCAACGGCTTCATCGGATAAACGGACGAGGGGTCCATGCGGATTTTTCCGTCGTGATCTAACGGAATAAAATTAAACGACGGATCTTGCACCGTACTGACAATATCCACGTTATGCAATTGATATTTTTCTTTAATGGCCTGATAGAACGGTAAACTCGTACCGCCGAGCGGGTGAATTGCAAATTTCACTTTTGCCGCCGCAATTTTGGCAAAATCAATTTTCTTTCCTAACGCCTCCACATATGGAGTCAGCACATCGGTCGTTTTTACAAGCCCCTGTTGGCGGGCCTCGTCTAACGGTAACGTTTTGATGGCTTGCGGGTTAGCCATATATTCATTGGCATACTTTTCAATTTTTCCCGTCAGCGTGCTATCGGCCGGGCCGCCGTTTGCCGGATTATATTTAAGCCCCATTTCCTGCGGTGGGTTGTGGCTGGCCGTCCCATTTAAACACGCACACGCACGTCCACTGCGAATTTCAAACGAAAATACCGGTGTCGGCACCGGGATATCAGGCAAAATAACGGTGAGCCCGTTACCGCTCAACACCTCGGCACATAAACGGGCCGTCTCACGCGACATGAGCCGAGTATCCCCCCCAACCAAAATCGGACCGGTGATATGCTCTTCCAAATGAATGCGTGCAACGGCTTGTGCAATGGACTGAGCATGTAACGCGCAAAATCCTTCGCCCAATGTACCGCGATGCCCCGACGTGCCGAATTTTACGGGAACGGGGGTGCTTTGTGGGGTAAAGAAAACACGGCGAAGAAACTCCGTATCAATTTTCTGGTTGGAAATAGTTCCGGCCAACGAGTGAATCATAGTAAATCTCCTTATAAAGTTGAAAATGGATCTTGCAGATGTCTTGCACGAACGCCTTTCTTTTTCTATCATATTATATATCTTTCAAATTCACAAGGGAGAGTTTATGAAAAAAATCGTATCTGTTGTTTTGAGTTTAGTTTTATTTCCGGTTGCGGCGTTAGCGTCCAACAACATTTCCGACGACTTCCGCGACCATTATACTGCCGCTTCCAATCTCTCGGCGTATAACAAAGACATCAACACCCTCATTGGTTTAAATGATTTTCACACCGGGCAAGCCACCTCCTTCCCCGGGTTTGATATTGGGGCTACCTTCGGCGGCGTCAAAGTAGGCAGCGACAACGATATCTCGTCAGAAGATTACCTCATTGCCCCGTTCATCACGGCCGAAACGATGGTGCCCGTCATCAACACCACCGTCGCCATCCGCGGTTCTGCCGGGAACGGCTTTGAATCCATCGGCGTGGGCCTTAAATACAATTACAATGTGTTGCAATTATTTGACGTAACGTTAGCCGGATTTTACGACCGTGCCTCCACCGATTGGTACACCACCGATCACTTCTCTTTTTCTGCGGTGGCATCTGCGTCGTTACTCATTTTTACTCCGTATTTAGGCGTTGGGTATGACTATGGCGATATGTCCACCCGTGACATTGCCCCCAAACGCTCCACCTCCGATGAGGCCGCCCGCTGGACCGCCGGGGTACGCGTTACACCGTTCCCGTTCTTGTACGTGTTTGGTGCTTACACCCAAACTGCCAGCAACGCCGGATTCCAAGCCGGGATAGGTTTTAATCTGTAATACGATGGACTACAAGCAAGAACTTAAAAAATTCTTCGGTGAAAATTGTTTAATTGACGAGTCCATGGCCCGCCATACGACCTATCGTACAGGCGGACCGGCCGAAGCGTACGTCTATCCGGCTACGCCGGAAGAATGGAGTTTTGTGCTTAAATTGGCTGCCACGTATAATATCCCGCTACACATTATCGGTTTTGGTTCTAACATTTTAGTCGGTTCAAAAGGCATGTTGGGCATCGTTTGCTCCACCAAGCGCATGCAAACTATTTCCGCCGAAGGAGAATCTATCAAAGCCCAGGCCGGTGCGGCATTAGATAAAGTGTGCGAAGTCGCTTGCCGGGCCGGACTGGCCGGGATGGAAAAACTATCCGGCATTCCGGGCAGTGTCGGCGGAGCGGTATATATGAATGCGGGAGCATTCGGGCAGGAGACCTTTGATACGCTGGAATATTTTGACGTCATTGATAAACAAGGCCGCCCGGCCACGCTACTTAAACAAGATTTACAATATGCGTACCGCCACGTGGAAGGCATTGAAAAATACATTGTGCTATCTGCCGGATTTAAACTTACCAAAGGCGATTTTACGCAACTAACTGAAACGCGCAACACCATTTTACATAAACGTATTGAAAAGCAACCGTTGGACTTTCCGAGTGCGGGCAGTGTGTTCAAGCGCCCGGCCAATGATTATGCTTCCCGTTTGATTGATGATACGGGATTGCGCGGCTTATCCGTAGGCGGGGCAAAAGTGTCGGAAAAGCATGCCGGATTTATTATCAACTTCAATCACGCCACGCCCGAAGATGTGCGCGAACTGATGCGCCAAGTACGCCAAAAAGTCAAAGAAAAACACGGCGTAGAACTAGAATTGGAACAAATCCTGTGGGGCGAATTTGAAAATTTGTAAACCGACGGATGCGCGCGAAAAAGTTGACGTATAAGTCCGATGTAAGATATAATATAGGTACGAAAAGATCTGAGTTGTCTGGAGTCGTGGTGTAGCCTGGTTAACACGCTGCCCTGTCAAGGCAGAGACCGCGAGTTCGAATCTCGTCGACTCCGTAAAAATTTGAA
>CACXER010000036.1 GCA_902766765.1 uncultured Elusimicrobium sp.
AATTTTGCGCCGACAGTTCCAATATAACGGCTGTGTACTAACCGATGCGCTTTTAATGAAAGCCATTGGCGACGAAAAACAGGCCGCGCGCCGCGCATTAGCCATAGGCGTAGATATTTTGCTCGTGCCGAAAGATCCTTTTTTGCTCTTGGATTTTTTGGAAAAAGAACATGTCGCACCGGACATTATAATTCGTTCGTACACGCGCCAAAACCTGCTTTGTACAAAAGTGCAAACAACCCCGCGCCCGTCGCAACAAGAAGCCTTTGCCCCAACTGATTTTTCGTATCGCACGGCCCAAAAAGCCATTACGCTTTGCGGCACTTTGCCGACAATTTCTGCCGGGCAAACGGTACATTATATACATATCGGTGCCGACGGAAAGACTTCCTTGGATCCCTTTTTAAGCGCGTTACAAAACCTGGGAATAAACGCCCAACCGTTTAACGGGAAAGCCGATTATTTACTGGTACTTTGCACGCGGCGTTATCAGGCCTTTGCCGGAAAAATTGCTTTGGAAGAAAACGATACAGCCCAACTCAAAGAAGCATTACAAAACACAAAACACGCGGTAGCCCTTGCCTTTGCAAGCCCGTGGGCAGTTCCTCAGGATGCAAACATACAAGGCACCCTACTCACTTTCTCCCCTGCGCCGGAATTTCAAGAGACGGCCGCTGAAATTTTGTTAGGTCGCCGAAAACCCGAAGGGACCCTACCGATCACACTTTAATTTACCACGCCGTTTGCACGGTTCCGTTGGGTTGATAAGAAACAGATTTACCGTTAGAAAGTTGCGCGAACCGCGCATGAGAGCCAATACATATTCCCCGTTTTTTCACACGTACACAATACGAAAGTCCGTTCTGACCGCTATAGCCGGTATCTTCATACACACGCCCGTCTTGCGTTTGGCGCAATTCCCACACGGGGCGAACGATTGCCTTGCCGATACTAATTTCATCCCCGGGCCAGAACGTTTCAAACGGAACTTCCGTGCGCGCGGACAGAGTCGGCGGCAACGACTCTTCCGGTTCAAACGAGGTAGAAAAAGAGGCCCGCGCACTACCCAGCGCCAACAAAGTGCGTTTTAATTTCTCGGCAGAAATTCCGTCGTTGAACACAAGAAATTGATGGCCTCCGGTACGAACGATTGCCGCGTGATGTTTCCATTCATTGAGTAAATACACGCGCGGACGTTGTTGCATCCACCAACCCACACTCGTGCTGAGCAATGCCAAAACAAAACAGGGCACTGCCAGTTTTTTGGCAAAATCTTTGTGAGGTAGTTGGCTGATCCAAAAAAGCAGTACATAATAGGCCACAATGCTACCACCGTTCCAGGCGCTGGCCGGAAGAGAAGAAAATTGAAGTGATGCGAAAAATTCTACGAGGCCTTGAAATAAAGAAAGTCCCCACAGACACGGATAATATAAGACTACGCCCAGGTGCAACTTGGCAAATATATAATAAGCAAAATCAAGCCCCATCAGTAGCGATGCGAGCGGTACCAATATCATATTGGACACGAGCCCCGTTACAGAAACTTTATAAAACACATTGGTAAATATCGGTAGCAAAACCAGTTGGGAAGATAACGTCGCTAAAAAGATTTGAACAAAGAAACGTACCCAGTTGGGCCATTTACCCGGCACACGGTAGTTATTCAAACAAATCACAATAGCCAACGTGGCCAAAAAAGACATTTGAAATCCGGTATCAAACACCGCTTGCGGCGTGCAACATAAAATAATCAAACAGGACAACAACACCCCTTGGAACACACCACTATTTCTTCCAAGAAAATATCCCACGCACGCACAAACAGCCATTAAATAAGCGCGCAGAAGTGGAGCATCGGCTCCTGCTATCAGCGTATATATCCCCGCCGTAATAAGTGCCACGGTCAATAACGTCCGACGGCGTAATCCGCATAAAATTCCTAAGCCCAACGTAAGCAAGGTAACAAATCCTACGTTTCCGCCGGACGCTACTAACAAATGAATAGCCCCGCTGTCTTGAAATGCCGTATAAAGATCCGGCGAGATATCGCCCCGTTCGCCCAACAAAATTCCGCCGGAAATACCGGCTAAGGGCGGCGGAAAAGCGTTGTGAAGTTCACGCAAAATATCACTACGCACCCAACGAATAAGCCGCCACGGCCACGCGGCCGGACGTAGCAGGCGGACTTCGGAAGTTTTAATTTCCACAAACGTTTGTTTGCGGGCCAGGTACGATTGCCAATCAAAATTGCCCGGCAAAGATATTCCGTACGGCGTTTGTAACCGCCCGGAAATTTCTACTCGGTCTTTCCACGCCACCGAATTTTCCCCCAACCGCGCATAGACACGCCCACGAGCCTCCGTTTGATTAACGGATGACACGCGTATCCAAGCATAGTGCTTACCTTTTCTGGTAATAGGGAAACTATCGACCCGACCGGTTAAAGAAACTTCTTTTTGTGGCAAGAAAAGCGAAACATCCCGCTTGCCCGGCGCAGGATGATAGAAAAGAGAAAGTCCAACAAGCACTGCCGCCACTACCCACAACAGCGGCCGTTTATACACAGAAGGATGCATTAAATTTTAGTGCGGCCTTTGAGCGAATAGCCCAGCGTCATTTCGTCCATGTAATCAATGTCGCCGCCGAGAGGAACGCCATAACCGATACGCGTGATTTGCTCCACCTGTCCGCGTAGCAAATCAGCCAAATACAATGCCGTCGTTTCGCCTTCGTTATCAGGATCCGTAGCCAAAATAATTTCCCGAATCGGCGGCTGGGCTTGTTGCACACGGGCCAACAACTCACGCACTTTTACGTGTTCGGCACTTTTTCCGTCCAGTGGGGAAATAGCCCCGTGTAGTACGTGATACAATCCTTTATAGGCACCGGTTTTTTCAATGGCCTCAATATCTTGCGGATCTTCCACCACGCAAATTTGGCTATGATCACGCGATGCGTCCGCACACAAAGCACAAATATCCGTTTCGCTATAGGCAAAACAAACGCGACACAATTTAATATCTTCTTTCAGCGAAGAAAGGGCTGTAATAAATTCTTCCGTTTCACCTTGCGAAGCACGCAAAAAATACGCAGCAAACCGCTCGGCTTGACGGGGGCCCACCCCCGGCAAACGGCGAAGTGCACGGACAAAACGGTCTAAACTTTTCATAAATTATGCAAGCAATTCCCCGGGGAACATGTCTAATACGGCTTTGACTTCTTCCGGCGCGTTTTGCG
>CACXER010000037.1 GCA_902766765.1 uncultured Elusimicrobium sp.
CACTATTTTTTTACGTTGCAAACGTTTGAGTAAAATTTGTGCGTTGCCGTCTTTTTGCACCACAATCTGAATTTGCGGCAAAGCCGTTACCGGATAGGCCAGTGCATTAAATGCAAAATCACGCCGGAGTAAATCGGCTTTTAGATTTTTGCCTTGATAGGCCGTTAAATCAATTTGGATTTTATCCTGGTGAGTAACGAGCCGCCACACACCGTACTCCGCGTCCATTTCAAACGCGGCGGCTTTTAATTCTTTGGCAAGGGCCAACGCGGCAGGTTTAACATCTTCGGGAGGTAAAGTTAAATCAATATCGGTAGAAAACCGACCCAGTAGACTGCTGCGCACAATTCCCCCCACGTAGTGGGCTTGTGGCACGACCCGGGCCAGTACGCGCGCCAAATCGGCGTGCTTGGCCTTAGGCAAGGGTTTCCTCCGAGGCCGGAGCAGCAGCGGTGCGCGCCGCCAATTTGGCTACGGCATCTTTGCGCAGTTCACGTTTGAGCACTTTGCGTAGCGCATTCTTAGGTAGCTCTTCCACAAATTCAAAATCACGCGGACGCTTGTAATTATCCAAATGGGTTTTAAGGAACATGCGGAATTCTTTTTCGTTGAGTTCCACGCCTTCGCGTTTAACGGCATAGAGTTTAATAAATTCCCCCCCACGTCCATCGGGTACGCCGATAATGGCACATTCTTCCACCGCCGGGTGCTCGCAAATAATAGCTTCCACTTGTGCAGAAAACACTTTGAGCCCCTTGATAATAATCATGTCTTTCTTGCGGTCTTTAATGAAGATAAATCCGTCATCATCCACTTCCACGATGTCTCCCGTCTTAAACCAACCGTCTTCGGTAAACGCATCGCGGGAAGCAGTTTCGTTGCCCCAGTATCCGCGGAACACGTTCGGCCCTTTTACACAGAGTTCCCCTTCGTGGTTGCGCGGAACTTCTTTTCCGTTTTCGTCCACCACAATCGTGCTGACTGCCGGAATAGCGGGCCCTACCGATTTGATTTTCTGGAGTTCTTCGGTGTTTACACTGACCACCGGGCTCGTTTCGGTAAGCCCATATCCTTCCAATATCGGTACATTAAATTTCTGTTCAAAACGGTCTTTGATTTCTTGCGTGAGCGGCGCCGCGCCGGACACACAAAACCGGATGTTTTTAAACGGCCAGAAACGCAAGTAGAGTTGTTTTAGGCCCTTGGCTTCTTTTGATAATACCGCGTAGATTTGCGGTACGGCTAACATCAAAGTAACGTTTTCCGAGCCCATGGCTCCGAGCCATTTGCTCGCCGGCATCACGTTGGCTACTACCACTACTTTTAAACCCAAATAGAGCGGAATAACCACACACGTTGTCCACGCAAAAGAGTGGAACATCGGGAGCAGACACAAGAAAACATCGGTGTCATTGATTTTGAAAATTTGCGCGCACGAAATCACGTTAGAGGCCAAATTCCCGTGGGAAATCATGGCTCCTTTAGGAAGCCCCGTCGTCCCGGACGTATACAAAATGAACGCCAAATCATCCAGCCCCGCTTGCGGTTCGGCGGTTTCATCGTGGAAAGTAGATTTTTCTACTTGTTCCCAGAACAGTTGCACTTTATCGCACCCAGCGGCAGAAGAAGGCACTTCATCGGTCGTAAAAATATAATTTACAGTAGGGGTACTCGGAACGGCTTTAACGTAGTGACGCAAAAATTCGGCCTGTGTCACTACGGCTTTGGCCCCGGCATTATTTAAAATAAATTGGATTTCTTCCTGTTTGGTAACCATGAAGTTGATCGGAATACTTACCGCACCTAATTTATAGAGGCCGTAGTTGGCTACCACCGTATCAATGGCGTTACGATGGGCAATACCTACGCGATCGCCTTTGCGGATGCCGTGTTCAAAAAACATATCGGCGGCACGGTCTACCTTCATTAAAAGTTCGTGATAAGATACTTTCTTGCCTGTGCTTGTTTCCACAAGCGCAATACGGTCAGGAAACCGAAATGCGCTATCAGCCAATGAAGTATATAAATCTTTGCGACGAATCATAAGCACCTCTTATAAATTTAGGACTATACCTATATTGTATAAAAATCAGACCTGTCTGGGGTCTAAAATATCTCTAAATGCATCTCCCAGCAAATTCCACCCGAGGACAAACAGGAAAATCGCCGCCCCCGGCACCGCCACCGTATACCAATAGGCAAACGGGTTTTGGGCCGTCCCCAGCACCCAGTTACGGGCCATGGCAATCAGTTGTCCCCAATCGGCCGTACCCGGTTGTGCGCCCAGCCCCAAAAAAGAAAGTGACGCGGCCGTTAGCACCACATAACCGATGTCCAAACTCGCTACCACGACAGATGGATAAATAGAATTGGGTAAAATGTGACGTAACAAAATACGCGGTCCTCCGGCCCCCAACGTACGCGCAGCCGTTACATAGTCACGCCGCTTGACCGATAAAATATCCCCGCGTATGAGCCGCGCATAAGACGGCCACGCCACTGCCGTCAAGGCAATCATCATATTTTTAATATCCGGCCCGAGCATAGCGGCAATTACCATGGCTAGCACCAAAGACGGCACCGCAAATACAATGTCGGTAAGCCGCATTAAAATTTCGTCTACTTTCCCACCAAAATATGCCGCTGTCGCCCCTACCAGTAGTCCGAGTAAGAACGCAAAAAAGGTGACGGTTAGCCCGATTTCAAAGGCCAATCGGGTTCCCCAAACGACCCCATAATAAAGATCATATTGTTGTTCGGTCGTGCCGAACCAATTTTGCGCAGAGGGCGGTTGCGGAGCAATTTGGTAACTTTTCTGCGGCATTTGGTATGGATTGTTTTTATTGTGTACCGGAGCCAACCACGGAGCAAATAAAGCAACCAGTACAAAGAAGGTCACCAACATAAACCCCGCCAACGAAGTCTTATGCGTGCAAATGCGTTGAAAAATACGGTTTTTAAACATACGCTACTCCAACCGGATGCGCGGATCCACCGCTGTATATAAAATGTCTGATAGCAAGTTACCCAACACAAACAATACCGCTACCATCAGCGAAAACCCCAAAATTCCCGCAATATCCAACTGTTGTGCGGCGAGTACCCCAAACCGACCAATTCCGGGATAATCAAAAATAGTTTCCACAATGACCGTTCCGCCCAATAGACGAATAAATTGAATACTGGCCAGTGTAATCACGGGGATGATGGCATTTTTTCCGGCGTGCTTATAAATAATTTGCCGCGGAGTAAGGCCTTTAGCGCGGGCCGTACGCACATAATCTTTATTTAATTCTTCCAACATACTGGAGCGCATTACCCGCACCATCAGCGCAAATGAACCAATACACAACGTTACCGCGGGCAACACCAAGTGCGAAAGAACATCCCAAAACACCCGCCAATTACCATTTAATAGGGAGTCTATAAGTAAGAAGCCGGTATAGGTTTTGAACGTAGATCCGTGGATGATAAGATCGGTCTGAAATGAATATCCGCCCGGGGCAAACCAACCGAGTTTCCCGTAAAAAATCATCAGCAGCAACAACCCAAGCACAAAAATAGGAAGCGAAAATCCCCCCACGCTGATAATCCGTGCCAAACTGTCTTGCCATTTATCTTTATGCACCGCAGAAAAGGCCCCAAACCATACCCCAAAAAACACCACCAGCAACATCGTTACAAACGCCAGCTGTACCGTGGCCGGCAAATATTCTTTAAGGGCACGCGACACCGGCATATTCGCGCTGGGGCTATATCCCAAATCACCGTGAATTACCTGACCGAGCCAACGCCCGTATTGCTTAAATACATTGTCCCGCAGGCCGTACTGCCGGATGACTTCCTCCAGCGCGCCCATTTGGCGCGGATCTTTGACATACAAAGACGCGCGCATCTCCGGGCTTAAACGCTGGGTGAGGAAGAACAACAAAAAAGTCACCCCGAGCACCACGAGCGGTAAAAGTAACAACCTGCGGGCAATGTAACGAACCATAAATTCCCTTATTTCTTATACGACGTAACGGCTGCCCACGTCAGTGCCAGCGCCGCGTAAAATTCTTTAAGTACCAATTTCTCATGCACCGTATGGCACCCGTAAACACCCACGCTCAAATTGGGGAGTGTAAACCCTTTTCCGGAAAGCACGTTGGCATCACATCCTCCGCCGGACGAACGCGGATAAAGCGGGAATTTGAGCCGTTTGGCCGCCGCCACTAAGGCTTTAACCACCGGGTGCGATTTGGAAATTTGCACAGAATGATACCGCTTGGTAGCGTTGAAATTCACCACCGGTTTGCAAACTTTTCCGTCAATTTTCTTAGTATATTTTTTGATAGCCAGTTCAAACGCTTTTCTCATGTGTTCGGTTTGTTTGGCTAATTTTTCAATTTTCAAACTGCGTGCTTCGCCAATGAGGGTTAGTTTTTCCATCACGGCATTAGGCACCTGTCCGCCTTGTACGGCTCCGAAGTTAGCCACCGTTTCTTTATCAATGCGGCCCAACTTCATATGCGAAATGGCATACGCGGCCACTTCCAAAGCGGAAATGCCTTTTTCCGGGCACGCACCGGCATGTGCGGAAATACCAATTACGTCCACTACGACATCATTGACCGCCGGGCCCTGAATCAGGAGTTCATCGCCCCCCTCATTATCTAAAATCATACCTTCACGGCCTTTAAGTTGTTTGTAATCCAAATTTTTAGATCCGTGCATACCGCGTTCTTCGCACAGGGTAAATAACACTTCCACCGGCGGATGCGGAACTTTATTTTCTTTGAGCGAACGCAACACTTCCAGAATAATCGCCACACCGGCTTTATCATCGGCCCCTAAAATCGTTTTCCCGTCGGAAACGATACAATCTTTTTTAACTACCGCACGAATACCCCGACCGGGTTGAACGGTATCCAAATGCGCCACAAGCACAAACGGTGCACTCTTGACCGTACCCGGGAAAAACCCCATCACGTTTCCTTTTGCATTGGTATTAAAGTGTTTCCCGGCGTTATCCACTACCACGCGGCAACCCAATTTTTTAAGTTCTGCGGCCACGTATTCTTGCATCTTTTTTTCATTGCCGGATTCACTATCTATCTGTATCAGTTTCAGAAAAGTATCTACGGCACGTTTTTGATTTATCATTTTGTTTCTCCTTGTGTAAGTTGCACACACGCGCAAAAATGGTCTGGCGCGGCGGCCTTAAAAATAGGTTCTTGTTGGCGGCACAACTGCGCCGCTTGCGCACATCGCGGGGCAAATGCACATCCGGCGGACACACCGGAAACATCACCCACCGTCTGGGCTAGTGACGCTGCCAGCGGACGGCCCACTTGTGGCACCGCAGCCAAAAGCGTTTTCGTATACGGATGAAGCGGGCGGGAAAATAATTCGTCCGCCGAAGCCGCCTCTACGATGCGGCCTTGATACATGACTGCAATATCATCACACAAAAAACGCGCAACGGCAAAATCATGCGTAACAAAAATCATGGATAATTTCCGCGCGCTTTTAATGTCACGCAGTAAATTTAAAATCTGCGCCTGTACGGAAACGTCCAACGCCGATACAGGTTCATCGGCCACTAAAATTTGCGGATCCAGCGCGAGGGCCCGAGCAATACAAATACGCTGACGTTGCCCGCCGGAAAATTCATGCGGGTAACGACCCAAATAGGATTCGGAAAGGCCCACGGAAGTAAGCAACTCTTTCAAAAAAGTTTCCCGGGACGTCTTATTGGGATACAAACCGTGTATCGTTAGCGGCTCGGATAAGAGTTGCCGCACCGTCATGCGCGGATCCAAACTGGAATACGGGTCCTGAAATACGGCTTGCATGGCACGGCAGCGTTGCTTGCGCGCTCCGGAAGATTTGTCCGTAACGTCTTGTCCGTTGACAAGCACCGTACCGGAAGTCGGTTCTTCTATTCCGAGTAACACTTTACACAACGTGCTTTTGCCGCAGCCGGATTCCCCCACCAGGCCAAGCACGCGGTTTTCCGGCAGGGTTAAAGATACGTCCTTGAGCACCGGCACCGATTCGCCGGCTCCAAAGAACCATTTGCGACGCGTATACGTCTTATACAAATTTTTGATTTCCACGCGGGCCGTCATTTTACTACCTCCCGCCAGCAACGTACTTCGTGCGCCCCGTTTTTAGTAAGCGGCGGCAACTCTTGGCGGCATTTATCCGTAGCATACGCACAGCGCGGAGCAAACGGACAACCCAACAAAATTTCGCCGGCTACCGGCGGTTGTCCGGCAATCGCGGGTAACCGTTCCGGCCGCGTCTGCACCGAAGCAAGTGACTCTAGTAACCCTTGCGTATAGGGATGTAACGGACGCAAAAACAGTTCGTCTGCCGGAGCACTTTCCATACACAACCCACCATATAGCACAAGCACGGTATCGGCCACCTGACTGGCAAGCGCCAAATTGTGCGTAATAAAAATAACGGACATTTGACTATGCTGTTGCAACTCTTTAATAAGACGGATAATCTGCGCCTGAATGGTAACATCTAAAGCGGTAGTCGGTTCGTCAGCGATTAAAATATCGGGCGAAAGAGCCAGCGCCATAGCGATCATCACACGTTGGCACATACCGCCCGAAAATTGAAAGGGATATTCATGCACCCGTTTTTCGGCCTGGGCAATACCTACTTTTTCCAGTAGTGTTATCGCCTCTTTCCACGCTTCTTTTTTGGACAACGAACGGTGGGCACGCAACGTTTCCACCAGTTGTTCTCCCACCGTCAACACGGGGTTCAAACTGGCGGCCGGGTCCTGAAAAATCATGGCAATTTGTTGTCCACGTACTGTACGTAGTTGGTTTTCATTTAAGGCAAGCAAATGTTTCCGCTGAAATACAGCATCTCCCCGGCGCACACTGGCTCCCGGAGGCAATAGCCCGAGCAAAGACAAAGCGTGTATGGTTTTCCCACTGCCGGATTCCCCTACTACCGCTAGCACTTTTCCGGCGGGTAAAGTGTAAGAGAGGTCGCGCACCACAGGCACGGGTTTTTTATCTACAGTAAAGGTAACTTGCAAGTTTTCCACTTGCAAAAGGGGCATATCGGCCATATCCTTTATTATACCAAGTTGAAAGTGGTACTAGATACGCGTTTTTGTTACGTTAGCAAGACGTTTTATTGTGGGCGGGCGCGGCCGGTGTATACGATATTTTTTAAATACGCTATGAATTCGGGAATGTCAAAATCACACATAACCGGCGGATATTGTCCAACGATATTATAGGAAAGCAACCAACTGTCTACAGAACTTTCATTAGAATTAGAAATAACGGGTATATTTAGATGATGGTTATACACATACATCGGCACTTCTAACATAGACTGGTACCAATTATCTGCCAAAGCCAAGTCTAACAAAATAACATCCACGAAATTTGGGCGTTTTTCCAACCATTCTTTGGCTTTTTCCGGGCTGGCAATCCATTTCATAGTTACGGTTGGGTCATTCAATCCGTCGTACATTCGGTTATATCCCCAAGGATCATCGTTGACAACCAAAATACGTAGTGGTTGATTGCGGTACGGGGCATTATCCGGTATAACAAACGGTTTAAAATCGTCACCATATCGGCGTGAACGAAATTGATAATCCGTCACATAGTTTTCTTCAAAATAGTCCGGCTGACTCTCGACCCATTTCTGTGCGGTCATAGCTTGCTCCCCCGTAGACAAAGAGAAATTTTCGCGCCGTTTTAAATTAGTAATCGGCAACTTTTGTGCTTGCGCTTGCAATTTTTGTGCCTGTGTTTGCACTTTTCGGGGAATTATACCTTTGGTTATATTGCGAAACGATAAGTATGTACCCAACCACTCTTGTAATTCATCGCGGGACATTTTCTCGGCGATATGTGCCGGCATATCGTAGGCCGTCGCTTCTAACTCCAAACTCTCGCGCGAACGCTTAGCCGGGCCGGCTGCCACACGGGGTTTTACCTCAAGCGCGGGTAAAGAAATCGGCTCGTGCCAAAATTCCATGTTGCCTTCCCGGTGGAAAAAAGCCGTCATACTCATCGGTTGCAACTGCGCATTTGCGGCTTTGCGTTGTACCGTATTTGTTGGCCGGACTTTTGTACCGCTGTGATGGGTCGAGCGTCGCAAATGAAATGTACGGGACGGTCTTTTGAACAAAGGAAACTTCTGGGCGTGTACAAAAGACACCCCCAACAAAGCAACCAGCACACCCAATATAAAATGCTTTTTCATACCCCTTCATTGTAGAAAAAAACCAAGTAAAACAAAAGGGAAAAAAGGCCTATATCCACCCTAGGCCCTGAATTTGCTACACTTATATATATGAGACATTTGGCGTTACTTCTTTTAACCGTGTTGTTAGGGGCCTGCGCGCACCCATCCGTCGTTACCGTTACTTTGCCTGACGGGTTTGAAGTATCCGCCCGTGTGGCCGATACCCCAAAAATGCACGAAAAAGGGCTCATGTTCGTCACCGAACTGCCGGAAAATGAAGGCATGCTATTTGTTTTTGACGAAGAAGATGAACTTGTGTTTTGGATGAAAAATACGCTCATTGACCTAGATATGATTTTTATAGACGGCGAAAAAACAGTTACCTCTGTAGCGGCAGAAATGCCCCACTCTTACACCTACACGCCCGATGATCAAGTGGCTTATGCGGGCGGCTGGGGAAAATATGTGCTGGAACTGGCATCCAAGACGGCTGCGCGCCACGGCGTAAAAGAAGGATCAACCCTTTCCTTTTCGTTATCGGAGGGAAAATGAAAAAGATCTTCCTATTGGCTTTGCTTTTCTCGCTTTGTGCCGGAGCCGTTTGGGCGCAAGCGGACGTTTCGCCGTGGGAAGAACTCAACCAAAACGTCGTGCATCATTTGATGAATCTAATTGACATTGACACCTCACAACCCGAGCCGCAGGAATTGCAAGCCGCACGCTACTTATATAAAGAATTTAACAAACATCACATTGACTGGGATATTTTCCGTCCGGACAAAAACCATGCCAATTTATTAGCGCGTATCAAAGGCACCGACTCCACCCAAAAACCCTTGTTACTCATTTCCCATTTAGACACTTCCCCCGCCACTGAAGGATGGACGTTCCCCCCTTTCCGCGCCACAAAGCAAGACGGTAACATTTATGGGCTAGGTTCCACCGATGCCAAAAATTATACGGCTATTTATTTAACATTACTTACCTGGCTTAAAAACCAACCCATTGCCCCCAAACGCGACATTATTTTCTTGGCTACGTCCGGCGAAGAAGTAGGCAGCGCAACCGGACTTCAATGGTTGGGCGATACGCATTGGAAAGAAATTGCCCCCGGATATGCCCTTAATGAAGGCGGCGGCATTATTAAAAACGAACCGGCCGATATCGTCTTCGCGGAGGCCTCTACCAAAATGTATATGGACATCAAGGTAACGGCTTACGGAACGGGTGTTCATTCGTCTATGCCGGTCAACGATAACGCGGTTTACGCACTTTCGCAAGCACTTGCCAAGATTGCCGATTACAACCCGCC
Organism: uncultured Elusimicrobium sp.; assembly: GCA_902766765.1. Taxonomy (GTDB): domain Bacteria; phylum Elusimicrobiota; class Elusimicrobia; order Elusimicrobiales; family Elusimicrobiaceae; genus Avelusimicrobium. Next base: position 9,530 of record CACXER010000037.1, read on the forward strand.
CGCCCGCTTGACGCCGCCGGCACGCACTTTCTTTAAAGCCATTGCTCCTTTGCAAGACGAAGACGGTAAAACCACGATTCACTTTTTACTCAACGGCTCGGCGCAAAACCAACAATCGGCCGCACAAATTATGGCGTTAGATCCGTTCTTCCGCACCCAATTGCAAGACACGCTAAACCCGACGGTCTTGTCCGCCAGCCAGGATGCCGGATCCACCAGCGACGAGGCCTCGGCGCTTATCAATGTGCGCTTATTGCCCGGGTCTGATCCGGATAAATTACTGGCCCAACTACAAGCATTATTTACACCGCAAGATAATATTTCGCTGGAAATTGTGGAACGCCCACAACTACCGTTCCCGGCTCCGATGGACGGCACGGATGCTTTGTTTGCTTCTATTGCCAAAACAGCGGATAAACTCATGCCGGGGGCCATTACGGTACCGGGGTTAAGCCCTGCGTCCGGCGATAACGAATTTTTACGTAAATTGGGCGTTATTACTTACGGCCTGGGCCCGGAAATGGACCCCACCAGCGAAAGCCGCACCCACATGCCGGATGAATTTATCAGTCAGCAAAGTTTGGAAAACCAACTCAAATTCATCGCGGGCATCGTCTTTGATTTTGCTTACGGGCAAGATTTATTGCCGCTTACGCCCAGCGCGAAAGAAACACCGGCGGCCACCGCCGACAACGCGCCGGAAGATGCCGTGTGAAATGATATAATATAAAAAACCGTTTTCCCCTCAAATTTATTTAGGAGTTGTTGTATATGATTAAACAAGGTACTTGTTTTTTTACGTCGGAGTCGGTCTCTAAAGGCCACCCGGATAAAGTCTGCGACCAAATTTCAGACGCTATTTTAGACGAAATTTTACGCAAAGATAAAACAGCCCGTGTAGCGTGCGAAACGTACATTACGCGCGGACTTGTAATCGTCGGCGGGGAAATTACCACTCGCACGTGGGTAGATGTGGAACAAATCGCGCGCGATGTAATTAAAGACATCGGTTATGATGCTGCCACCTACGGCTTTAACGGTAACACCTGTGCGGTAGTAAATGTGATCGGCAAGCAATCGCCGGATATCAGCCAAGGGGTAGACGTAGGCGGTGCGGGCGATCAGGGGCTGATGGTGGGATACGCCGTCAACGAAACGAAAGAATTTATGCCGCTTTCTCTCGTGCTTTCTCACGAGATTTTGAAGAAACTGGAAAGCGTGCGTAAGAGCAAAAAACTAGACTATCTCGGCCCGGATGCCAAAAGCCAAGTAACCGTGGAATATAAAGACGGCAAACCCGTGCGTGTAGATACGGTGGTCGTTTCTACCCAACACACGGAAAAAATTTTAGATAAATCGGGCAATCAAATCACAGAAAGATCTAAAAAGGAAATTGCCGACGCCGCTATTTGGCCTGTGGTCAACAAATGGGCCGATAAAAACACAAAAATTTACATCAACCCAACGGGAAAATTTGTGATCGGCGGCCCGCAATCCGACACGGGGCTTACCGGCCGGAAAATCATTGTAGACACCTATGGCGGACGTTGTCCGCACGGAGGTGGTGCTTTCTCCGGCAAGGACCCGACCAAAGTGGACCGCTCGGCGGCGTATATGGCACGCTATATTGCTAAAAACATCGTGGCTGCCAAATTGGCCAGCGAGTGCACCGTGCAAATTGCGTATGCTATCGGGCGCGAAGAACCCGTTGGATTTTATGTAGATACCGACGGCACAGGCATTTTACCCGATGAAAAACTGGCACAAATCGCGCGCAAAGTTTTCCCGCTTACGCCGCGCGGTATTATTGAGCACTTCAAGTTGCGCCGCCCGATTTACCGCGAGACCGCGGCCTTTGGACACTTCGGGCGCAACGGCTTTCCGTGGGAACAAACAGATAAAGTGGTTGCACTCAAAGCACTTGTTAAATAATTTATGCCCCACCTAACCGTGGGGCTTTTACAAGGAGATTCTATGAAAAAAGTATGTTTGGTTTTAGCAGACGGATTTGAAGAATTAGAAGCCGTAGGCACGTATGCCATGCTCAGCCGCGGCGGATTAGATGTGGATATTTATGCATTGTCCGACAAAGATACCACCGGGCGCTTTGGCCTCACGTGCACCAACTTACATGCGTTTTCCACACTCAATGCCTCGTATTATGATGCGCTCGTCTTACCGGGTGGGCCGGGTTACGAAAAACTGGAAAAAAACGGTTACGTGCAACAACTGATTAAAAAATTTTTAGATAATGGAAAAGTGGTTGCCGCGATATGCGCCAGCCCCACTATTTTAGGCCGGGCGGGTTATTTAAAAGGCAAAAAGTATACGTGTTTTACGTCTATGAATGCCGATTTTGGCGGCACTTTTACCGGAGACTATGTAGCCGTGGACGGCAATTTAATTACCGGACAAAGCGCAGCGGCTACAGTGGATTTTGGACTGGCCATTATTGAAAAATTACTCGGCCAAGAAAAAGCCGATGAAGTCAAAAAGAGTATTTATTACAAATAAGTGAAGTGTTAACGCAAAAAAATCTCCGGCAATTTTTGCCGGAGATTTTTTATTGAATCACATAAACTGTTCTTGTTGTACCTTCTACCGTTGTGGTTATGTTTTTACTAAACGATTGGCAAATCTTTAGCGGATCCCCTAACCCACCCGCTATACAATACGTATTTGGATCATTTTCTATACGGAAAAACTCATAATAGGCGCTACCAGTACCTACTTCATTTTCTTTCCAACGATTTGAAATAGCAACACAAGCAACGTCCCCAACACACTTTGTACCAAAATCAAAATGCTTTGTTTTTTTACGAGCCAACCCAGAATAAGTAAAATCCTCGCCCGGAATCCCAATATCCAATTCATCAAAATCATCGGCATATTTCCCGTTAGCTAAAAAATATCTTTCTTGTGCATCCCCAATAGCCTTTACCATCGTAAGCGCCTGCGTAGCACGTGATTTTTCCACCGCTTTATTGTATTGTGGCAAGGCCACTGCGGCTAAAATACCGATAATCAAAACAACTACCAGTAATTCGATTAGCGTAAATCCTTTGGTATCTAAAATACCCGATAAACAACTTTCCTTTTTCATACGTATCCCTCCATGTAAACTAGGTACACATAAATTAAAGCAAAAAAAAAAACAAAGTCAAGGGGTATTTTTCCACGACGATGAAATAACATAAAAACAATGTCATTCCGTACTTGATACAGAATCTCACCTTATGAATAACAACGAGATCCTGAATCAAGTTCAGGATGACGGCATTTTTAGTTTAGCATAACGCCTTATCTAGATTTACACCTGACCGATATGTTTACAACAGATGAGTTAGACGGACATACTCCGTAGGAGTCAATTGTTCGGCACGGACGGTAAGCGGTAAGTTTAATAAAGTAACGGCAGACGAAATTTTTTCTTTATCATACCCCGCCAGCGCAAGCGCATTAAATAAAGTTTTCCGACGGTGTAAAAAAGAAGATACTACCACACGGCGTAGTTTTGCCCAATCTACACCGGGCGGCGTAATTTTTTCAAAGGCCAGTACCGCACTTTCCACTTTGGGCGGTGGCGTAAAACAACCGCGTCCCACTTTGCAAATAAAACTCACACGCGCGCGTAATTGGCTCAAAATACTTAGCGGCCCGTAAAATTCATCCCCGACCTTGGCGCGGATTTTTTGCGTATGTTCTTTTTGAAACATAAACACTGCCGTCTGAAAATACGCCCACGACAATACTTTATCCAAAATTTCTGCCGCGTCAATATATGGCAAATTGCTGATAAACGTCGTTGGCAGTGTAGGTAAATCCGCCAGATTAAACTTTAAAAAATTTTCCTGCACAATTTTTATGCCCGCCTCTTTGGGCAAGTGGCTAGACAGATATGATACCATATCCGGATCAATTTCTACGACGGTAAACTTTTCCTCTCCGCGCGCAATCAAAGCACTTGTCAGCGCGCCTTTGCCGGGGCCGATTTCCACCACCTGTTCCGCCCGCAACAAAAGGGCGGCGTCCACAATTTGCGTCACCACATGGTTATCGGTCAGAAAATGTTGCCCGTATTTTTGCATAGTTATTCCGCTAAAATTTTTAAGTTGCGTTTGGCTGTTTTGTTTTTGGAATCCAACTCCAACGCCCGACGGTAAAACTGCCGTGCGCTTTCGTCATTATCCGCAATGACGGCCGCCGTGCCGAGCCCCAATTGCGCAAGCGCGTCAGTCGGGCTTTGCGTAGCGGCCTCATTAAAATTTTTCTGCGCTGCGGCCGCATTTCCGCGTGCCAAAGCGGCTAGCCCTTTCAACAAGGCACATATATTTCCCGCCGGACACGTATATTCTTGTAAATCTTCCTCGGCTTCGCTTACGAACTTGAGCCATGTGCGCCCCATAACCCACAGCCCCATATCGTTACCGACAATACGCGGGTCATATACGGCTTTCGGAGCCGTCGTGCGGTTCTGCGTAAGCGCACCGGGCGCGGCATAATCGGCAGTGCGGCCCTGTAAAGATAAATTGACCTGCATATCTTTCCCCTCTTTTACCGCTTGACGCACGGCCTCCGTAAAATCCTTGATTTGTTTAGCACGCACGTCAGATGCCGCCGCAGGGAGCGTAAACATCCGCTTAAATGCGCGGGGCATCTGATTAGATTGCACCGACGATCCACCTATTCCCGATGACATCCGCATTTTTTGATACTCCCGCTCAAAACTGCCGCCCGCGCGGCCTTTGGGCAAAGAGTCTTCCTGCGGCGGCACATATTCCAGCGCCACTTCCACCTGGATCGGTTTTGAGGACGATACTTTAGATAAACTTTGCGCGAACTGTTCAATCTGTTTTTCAAACGCTTGCGGGGTTGTTCCGCTGGCCCGGTAGGCGGCATTTAATGCCAAGCCCTCATCGTTAAATTTGGAAATGGAAAAAGATTCTTCCAACACCTCACGGGCGGCGGCTTCGTTACCTAAACGAGTGAGCAAGAACGCATAACGAAGACGCGCCACGTAATCGCCGGGCTTTGTTTTAACGGCTTTTTTATAAAATTTGAGTGCCTCTTGGTTGCGGCCCATATTCTCGTACAAAGCGGCTAAACTGAGTTGCGCGTCTTCGTAATTTGAAAAATAATGCAGGGCCTTCTTGAACGATTCTTCCGCCTGGGCATCTCGTCCTAACGCTTCATAGAGCGTGCCGAGTTGGTAGTGATAGAGCGGCTCGCGCGGGGCGAGTTCACTGGCGCGGCGAAAATGTTCTAATGATTTCTCTAAATCTTTTTGCACGGCGTAGGTGGAACCTAAATTCATGTGCGTATCGGCTTTGTTAGCGTCCAAACGATTAGCCGTTAAAAAATAATCTTGCGCGGCGGAAATATCGCCTTTCCACCCGGCGGCAATCCCCAAAAGTTGATAAGCCATCGGATTTTGCGGGTCCAAACGCAGGGCTTCTTTATATTCGCTGATAGCATCGTCCACCTTGCCCGACCAATACAACGACGCGCCCAATAGCAGGTAACCCATAGGGTCTTTGGTGTTTTTTACGACGGCTTTAGCAAAACTGTTGGACGCGTCTTGATAGCGGGCTTGGCTCATTTCGCCCATGCCGCGCAAAATATCGGAACGGGCCTGGTCTACCATCATCTGGTCCCAGACGGTTTGGGAATAATCGGTTTTAATCGTAGGTTTACTAAATGAAAAAGGAAAGCGCGCGTGGGAAAATTCCGCGGCTACAAACAGAAAAATGCATATAAATAAACCGATTTTTTTCGTCATAGATATATGATAGAAAAAAGCGCGCGCGGGAGCAAATGGGAAAAGGGATTAAAACACCGGGGCGGCTATTATTGCCGCCCCGGGAATACAAATTACTTCTTGACGTATGTTCCTAGTTGGAAGGGTCCGTTCCAGGAGCACCGCCGTCACTGGTAGGCGATTGTCCGGGCACATACTCGGCTTTGCCCATACCTTTGGGTTTATAATCCAACCCGGCGGAACAGACACCTTGTATGTACTTCAATACATCGGCGACTGCCATGGTATTATTGCCGGCAAAGGCCTCACACGCCGTACCGTTACCGAAGCCGCCTTGGTCTTTAATCAACCCGGCAAAACCACTAAACGAGTTGTATTGTGACACATAATTAGTACCACTTATATTTCTACAACCGCGTGTATTGCCTTGGCAATCATGCCGTAAGTCACTATGACCTTTCACCAAGTCTTTAAGCGGCGCATCTCTCATGATGGGCGTTAGCGTTTCTTTGAACTTGGCTAAGTTATTAAACCTAGTCCCGTTGTAGTTGTTGTACGCATACCCTTTACCCATTTCTATACCTTGTGCAGACGGACATCCGCCAAACACGAGACCTTTGGGTTGGAAGCGCCAGTCGCAAACTTCTTGACCGTCTACCGACACGTACGCATCCGGATATAACACCGACGTATCGTGGATGTAGGCCAAGTAAGCACCTAACTCGTTATGGAAGTAACGTTCTTCCGCTTTTTGCCCTGGCGTACCAATCATTTTCCGTCCGCCAGCGTGTTTATCTTTGGACATACGGGTGAAATCGCGTCCTAATTCACACACGGCCGCCGTGGAAACTTTATCCAAACCTGGCAAGTTTTCCTTAGCCGCAATTTGCAAGGCATCGATGAATTCGCCGTCCGTCGGATATTCAGCGGTAAACTGAATCGGCAAGACATCCGCATTGTCTTTATATTTTGTGTTATACGCGTCACGTACTGCCTTGACGAATTCAGTTGCTTTTTTAGAATCCATGGTATAGCCGAACAAGTCGTCGCAGAATTGCCGCCCTTGGCAACCGCGGCAGGAACTGCCCGCCGAGTGAGGATACGTCTTCACAAGCGGACTTGTAAACGTACTCGCGCTAAGCGGATGTTCTGCCGTTACGGCTTTACGATCTTGCGGTTGAGTCGGCACCCATTTGATGTACGGGGCAAACACAGTAACCGGGGTCGTAGCCGGAGGAGGCGTGCGTTTCGTTTTGGGTGTCACGTTACATTTCGTACCGTCCCACGCATACGTATTGGCGGGATCTTGCGCACCGAACTTAGCACAGCAGTCTTCACTATCGTCTTTGGTCCGACAATCCTCCGGAATCGTTCCTTTCGGCGTCACGTTACATTTTGTACCGTCCCACGCATACGTATTGGCGGGATCTTGCGCACCAAACTTAGCACAGCAATCCTCACTATCGTCTTTGGTTTTGCACTCCGCAGACGGATCCGTTTTCGGCGTGAGGTTACATTTGCCGTCTTTCCACTCAAAGTTATATTTGTGGTTTTCGGCAAATTCCGCACAACATTCCGCGCTCGTTTCAGCCCCTTTCGGACATTCCTTTTCTTCTACGGTAATAGAAGTACCGTCCGCAGCCAAATTGACTTTACACTCAGCATAGTCAACCACTTGTCCGCCACGGAGCAAGTCCCACCGGACCGTACCTTGTAATTGTGAAGGGTCTAACTTGTTGTTTACACCCGTAACATTACCTTTATCATCTACAGACACTACTAAAGGCCGTGTAAACGTATAGGTAAATGTCTGTCCGACTTGTTGAGCAGGTTTTTGCTCAAAGTCTTGAATGACTCCTTCTTGTCCTCCAACTAAAGGCGTATATGTTGCCTTCACTTTGATATCTTTCCAATTTGCTTGCGGTATGGAAAGTCCTTTGTAACCTTGCTTGAAAGTTACCGTAGCCGTTGGTAACGATGCAGCATCCGATACGTTAGTACAGTTGATACTTACCGTATCGTTGAACATACACCGTTCACCCATTACGTAGTTTTCACCCTCTTTACGGAGTTTGCGATTGTCTACGTTGAGATGCCACACGGCACTGTTGCGCTGGGACGAAGTTTTCTGATGCCGCACATACGCATCATAGAACCGCCAATATAACATCGGTAAATTGACGGCATCCCCGTCAGAGATAATCCCAAACCAACCACGGGCCGCTAAGCGTTTTTTAGCCGCGAAAGACTCAATAAACATCAAGTCCAACTGGTTAAAAGCATTGCGAGCTTCCACCGGGATTTTTTCTTCTTCCATGCCTTGTTTCTTAAGCAAAGCGGCAAACTGTTCAATCATCGTTGTTTGGAAGTTATCATAATTGAACGTATCGCCCTTTTGCACATAAATCACACAGCCATGTTCCGGGTTTTCCGGATCAATTTGCGCCATATCCGAAACTAACGGAGCGTCTTTAGTGCGGCGGGTTCTGGTTGTTTTATCATCTTTTTCATCTCTGGCCGTTTGACCGTCGAATTCTTCTTCGTACTGCCGATATCCGGCCCCCGCAGACACTTCAGCCCCAATTTTGAGGCGATCGCTTTCTTTGGAGCACAGGAAGTTGCGCTTTCTATCGCTACCTTTCAACTGAAGTTTGGAAGATTCCGGCAGATAGTTACGCGCCACTACATAGATGTACGTGTTCCATTTGCCGACTTCGCCATCTGCTTTGACCTGATACAGGTTCTTCATGTTTCCGCACGCAGTTGCCTCTTTCAAAGAACCTCCGACGAGTGCACCCAAACACTGCTTGCGGATTTGCCAACCGGAAAGATGTTGGTCACCGCCACCATGGCCAGCATCCCACCATTTGGCTTTTGAGCAAGAGATATTTTTGTCAAAATTGGCACGTTTTTTTAATTTATCACAACTCGCTTTTCCAAAAGGGCCATATTCGTCAGCATCCCAATCTTTTTCTTTGACACCACAGCAGGTCGGGGCTTTCCCACCAGCACCATCTCCGGAGCCTAAGAATGTTTCCGGGTCACCAGAATCGTTACCCATCACTAAACAGTTGAAGATACCTCCTAACCACGTCTGCACCAACTTCGTGGCCCAGTCCGCCCAGCCCCAAGCGTAGTTGAACCATTTTTCCCAGCGCATTTGTTCGCGGGTTTTCATCAGGTCCCACCACCACGGTTCTTTGCCGTTAAAGGCAAATTCGCGGTGTAAGTTGCCGTTGCCGCCGCCCGGGCCGCCCAAATCGCCTCCCATAATTCCGCCGATACGGCCGGGTTCAATGGGTTTCATTTGCGCGTCCATAAGGGCTTGCATGGCGTTGCCTTTAGACATGGCGTCTTTACTGCGTTGCGCTTCTTTAGCGGCGCCTTGCCCAAAGTACGAGCGCGACGGTTTACCCGCCGCTTGCAACGGTTGCAACGAAACAGGTTTCGTGCTGTTTCTCGGGCCTTCGCCACGCACACGTTGGGCCGCGGCTTTGAGGTTACCACCCCACGGAACTACCCGCAGACCACCACCGCCCCGGTTTACACCGCCGGGTTTAAGATTACCGATCGGCGTAGCCGCACGACGGAACGCCGCACGCGTTTGCGGAGCGGCATTTTTGCGGTGTCTGTAAATATTGGTGATGTTTTCTTCTTCGTCCATATCACTGCGACGATACGAAGACGCGGCCGAAGAATCTGCCAAGCCGCTGCGGTAAATATCCGCGAGCGATTCTTCTTGTTCTTCTTCGCCGCGGCGTTTACCGAAACCCACAATCAAATCCATGGAATCGCGGCCGGAAAGTTGTGAAATCTGTCCGTCCGGGTCACCGGAAAAGTCAAAACCGGAACGATCCGGATTGACGATCGAATCCTCGTAACCGGGGGTAATCATCGGCACTTCGCCGTCTTCTACGTGGCCGCTGTACTTGTACAAGAACGGCAACAACAGAAGCGCGACCGCCGCCGCAATCAAGAACGGTGCATCCCGTTTCGTGCGCTCAAAGAGCGTTTGGCGGGGTTTACCGTCACTCCCGATTTTGGAGGGCATACGAGCAGCGAAAGATTTGGAAGCATTTTTGCTTTTAATCTTATCGCTAAAGGTGAAACTCTCCTTCTTTTTTTCCTCTGGCATAAGAGCCTCCTATCAAAAAAACGACTGTTTTTGGGGTCTCCCCCGGGGAACCTGGCTACTAAGCGCGGCTCCCGTATACAACCAACTACATAAATAAAAACTTCGTTGTTCGGAGATGGCTACCCACTCCGTAACAACTTACCCTTGAATACTACCTACTATTATTATAACACTATTTCTCATTTTTTCAAGGGGTAATTTTAAAGTTTTCTTAAACGACCTATTTATACTACTATTTGGCAATATCGCCGTCCAACCACAACCCGGAACCCCAATCAAATCCGGGGAAGTAATCCGTATTTAAACGGTTATTTTTATAAAAGGTGGTCTGCACTTCTCCCGCTAAATCATCACTATCCCACGGATATCCTTCGTGCGACTCATTAGAAGATATGCCCCCCCAATCTGCAAAACATTGGGCCTTGGCTTGGGCGCTTTCTTCGCTGTCGTCCGGCATTTCTTCACACTTTTGTTTTTCGGCGGCGCACATAGTCGCAAAATCTTCGTAGTAAGAGGCCAACTTGACAGACTCGCACTGGGAATCATTGACGAGCGAAAGCGTGGAACATCTATTTTGAATTTGTTCATAGGCGGTTTTCATATTTTTACATGTATTGCTAATACTGGTCAACGTGCCCATATAGGTGCCGCCACCGTCTTCTACCGCCTCGCAATTTGCCGGGAAACTACCCGCCAATCCTTGGATTTGGGAGGCCAACTCTTCGTCATTAGCCATACCCATGCCCTGGTTGATGGCCTCCTGGCAATTTTTATCTTGATCTAAATATTGTTGCACGCTATCCATATCGGCCAACACGTCATCGGCCCGGATACCCACGCCCGAAAACCCGGACGCAGTAAACACACTGCGCGGCATCTCGGCACCGTCAAAACTGGCGGAAGCGAGCGTCTTTTTAAGTAAAGTTTGCGGCGTGCGGCGGGCAGCGCGGCCCATCAGCCACGCCCAATACATATCGCGTTTGGCACGGGAATCACCCACTTTTGCCACATTACCGATTTGCGCAAGTGCGGTACCGCTATTATCTAATGCTTTGGAAAAATCGGTTAAATCGGTATCACTGCGAACGGCTTTATCAATCGTGCGGCCCAGCCAGTCCATACCCGATGAACCCGCTATAGGTTTTATAGCCACTTTTTTAAATGTGTTGACGGAATTATAACCGTCTTTTTTATCCCGAGCAATTAAAGAAGAATCTTCACCAAAAAACACATCCGCATTTTTGGCATTGTTGGCTTGTGTATTGGCAGTAGCGTCTTTATTGCCGATGCGCACCGTAGCATCATCTTCGCTAGCGGCCCCATTGGCACGCGCGGCATCTTGCGCGGGGTCGTAATAAGCACCGGCTAATTTGTCCCCTTTCTTGCCAGATTTTGCAAGTGCGGCATTGACGGAATTGATATCAATCAGTTTATTTTGCGCTTTATTCGTCGCCGAATTGAAAGCCCCCGCGTCTGCACCGAAAACGGACATTTCATTGGGGTCGGGGATTTCTCCATTTAAAATTTTACGGTGCTCGTTCCAGGATAAAAGTGCTTTTAGAAAAGAAGTTTTCTGCCCTTCTTCGTAGGAATAACCCATGGCATACATCAGTTGCCGCAAGAACGGTATTTTACCGGCGGGAACAAAGGACAAAATCCCCAGTAAAATAAGCAACACTACCGCCACACTCCATACTTTTTTGGAGTGATACCACCGCCGCCCCGACACCACCGGCACAACCGGTTGCGCCGCGACTTGTGCGGGAGCAGGTACAGTAGGTTGTTCTTGCGGTAAATTATCCATAAAAACCTCTACCGGGGGAAAGTGTTATCTTTCCCCCGGGGTTAAATTAGGATTTGTTGTCTCCGTCACCATTTTTAAATACATCGCCGTCAGAATGGATGGCCTCTCCAAACATCTGGGCCACCGGCGTTAGAGAAGAAATACCGGCTTGTATAACTGCTTCTTTAAGTCTATTCTTAGGACTGACGGCCTTACCACCGCCCTCACCGGCTTTATCAGCAGCATCTTCAGCACCGGACGTTGCATCTGCGCTAGCGCCTTTAATGGCCGTAATGAGCGCCCAAGCAGCCCCAGCCAGACCGGCCGCCATACACGCGCCGGAGAGCAGGCCAAATTTATAGGTAGCCGCATAACGAATTGCGTGTGCCACCAACGCCAAACAAGCCGCTATCACGATACCGGCCACAATCCAACCCAAGGCCTTCATGCTGATTCCCAAAATCGGGGCGTGGCTGGAAGCCATCAATGCTTTGATAGCCGCCACACCAAGGACGGTTACCGGAATCATGACCAAAAGCATGGTATATAGCATATCCCGGGCCTTGTTACGTTCATCCTCAAAATCTTGGGTTTCATCTTGTTTCTGTTTGATAGATCTATCTATTTCGGGCAACGCAGCCGCATACAAATCCGTGGAACCCGTCGACTGGGTATCTTCGCCAACCATTTCCACGCTCATGCCGCCGGATTGACTTTTATCCGCTAAGAACGGCATAGCACCTTCGTTGGATCGGCGGAAAGCATTGGCTGCCACTTTGGCCGACATCCGGCTCATGTCTTTTAATTCATTTCCGGATGCTTGAATTTGGCTTGAACGGCCAAACGAAGATGAATTACGTGCACCACCTATGCCGTCCGAACGTCCCCGGCCGTCTAAACCGCCGAGTGAAACGGGATTCGTACCGCCGGGCATCGCGCCGGAAAATTTGTATCCGTCACTTGAGGAAGAAGGACTACCGCCACTCGCCCCGGAAGACACATTACCAAACGAACGCGCACCGGAAGAAGCCGTGTTGTTTATCCCGGAACCGGAAGCGCGCGTCATAGAAGCAGAGCCGAGTTGGTTACCCGCGCCCGCCGCCACTTTACCGGAGGCACCTTGTGCGTTGTTAGCACCCGTTGCGCCATTGGCACCACCCGCATTACCGGACGCTCCGGCAGAAAGGTCCATGGCTTCGTTACCACCCATGCCAAGCCCTTCGGTGTCGGACGTTTGCGCCGCCGCACCCGGAAAAGCCGCTCCGACGGAACTACCCAAATTATCCGCCGCACTCAAACCGAAATCGCCACCGCCGGTTCGTGCATTTTCCATTTGGGCACGTTCTTCCGCCGTAGCCACTTGGTTCAAAGAGTCCTTTACATTGATGGAGGTCAACCCTTCCTGACCGCGTTGTTGCATTCCCCCATAGTTGTACGCGTTGGAAATAGACGAAAGCGAACGCACCGGTCTTCTTGCATCTATTTTTTTATCGCCCTCAAACGCAGTAAAAGCAATCACTAAACCTACCCCGGTAATCGTTACCATTTGCGGGATACCGAGGGTCAGTTTACCTGCTTTGTTTTTAAGTAAGCCAAACCAATTCATAAGTAGTCTCCTTTATGTTTACCGTTTAATACCGTCCATGGCGTTTTGCACACCGCTGCGGGTGGCTTTTTCCTCTAACAGACGCTGCTCATACGCCGCTTGGCGCCGCTGACGCTCCACCTGCACACGATGCTTTTCTTGTTGGGCGCGTTGCGCTTCTTTAATGACGCGGTATTCATTACACGCTACAAAACACCCGCCGAACAACCACCCAAGCCACAACCCCAGGAAAATCAACCCGGGTAAAACTCTGTGTTTCTTTTGAGGTACAATCACTATATTATCTAATTCCATGTTCTACCTCATTTAAATGGTATAAGGCCTTTCATATACTCCAAGAGTTGGCCCGGATTTTTGAGTGCTTGACCAAAACTGGAGAGGGCATCCTTCGCACCTGACATCCAACCTTTGATAGCCGCAATACCGTCCTTCATCCAACCGTAAATATCCAAGAAGAACGACGCTCCAATACCAAGTGCAAAAACAATACCCGAGATACCAGCCCACGTACTCCACGCCGATCCGCCATACTCACTGGCATACTTCCCGGCCCTGATACACAGGTTCACACAGGCAGCGAGTGCAACAAATGCCACTGCGGCGGCAATCAAGTAAAACACCCACGCGTAAGGACCTCCTGCGGCAGCACCCTTCATGGCAGCGCTAATTAAAATCATAGCAATAACCGTACCAATAGCTACACCTATCCACAGGTTAAACAATTTAGTGTAATCCACTAACTTTTTGGTATTGAAATCAAGCGTCTCTGTCCCAAACGTTTGAATGGCACCTAACGTATTACCAAAGGATGTATTAAAATCTGTAGAAGTCCCCTGGCTGGAGTTGGCTTGAAAATTATCTTTCGTTACCATGACCCCGCCGGAAAGTTGCGTGCTGGCTAAGAACGGACGCATCCCTTCGTTAGCCGCACGGTTTTTATTGGCAGCAATATCCGCAGAGTGCTTGCGGATTTGTTCTAATTCCACATCGCCTTTTGTACTGCGGCCACCTTTGCCAATAGTGGCATTGCGGTTGTTACCCAAATTTTCCGTATCGCCAAACGAGGATTTCCCGCGGATGCGTGCCCCGTCTAACATGCTTTGGGCTTGCGCCTGCATATTGGCTATTTGCTGGGTCACATCTCCCGCCGCCGCTCCGTTACCTTTATTTTTATTTTTTCCGCTATCCTGTATGCTAAAGGTAGAACTGCTGCTCCCGGATCCACCGGAACCGCCACTACCAAATTTAGAACCCCAATCCGCTTGCGCACTGGCTAAGGCAGGAGCACCCGCAGCAGCGGCTTCGCCACCCGGGGCTTTACCCTGGGCCGCGGCTTGGGCTTGCTGTTGGGCGTTGGCAATCATACCTTGAATATTACCCATGGAACCGGCCATCGCCGCCATCGGGTTATTACTGCCGCTGGCTAAGCCGTTATCATTGACGGCATTTGCCCCCATTCCCAATCCTTCCGTACCGCCTGTTTCATACGCGGCTAACGGATCAGACGAGGCCGAAGACGACGCCTGAATACTGGAAGATTCTTCCGCCATTTCACGCGCGGCTTGTTCGGCCTGTGCTTGACGGTCTAACCGGTTGAGCGCTTTGGCCGACACATTAAACGACGAATTTTGTTCTGCCGCACCATTACCATAGTACGAGCCCCGCTCATAACTACCCGAATTGGCCCCGGCCACATACACCACTTCGCCCGCGTCCTGTTGGAACGGGTTATAGGCGGTATTATCTTCCCCGCTACCGCCGATATATTGCCACGCGGCCAAACCGGCCACGCCCACTACAGCGGCAATCCCCCCTGCCTGCAAGGCAGAAAGTGCCATTTTACCGCTGCGGTTAAAAAATTTCAGTAAGTTTTTCATATCTGGCCTCCTAAGAGTTACATTTAACATTGCCATCTTTATCTACTGTATATCCTTTACCTTTACAAATACCACTACCACTATTGTTATTTCCAGAAGAACTGCCGGACGGAGTAATATCCCAGTGCTGATACAAATAGTCCTTCCCTAAACTCATTGCCGCGTCTGTAAGGCCGTTGACTAAGCCCTCCACCCACGCATGCCACAATCTTGTCCAAAAATCTTCTTTGGGGTCATTATTATTTTTTGCATCATTAACCCCATCATTTACTTTATCATCCAAATTGCTCAAATCGGCAGATGAAACTGGCGCGTTGGTATCTAGTGCTAATCCTCCGGTCTTGCTCAAATCTACCCCTTTATCGGTAAACGCTTCGCTCCCAGCGATATCGCCCCCCATTAGGGCTCTTTTGGCATTGCCGGATTTACCGTCTTTTAATCCCGCAGCCGCCTGACTGCCGCGCGCAAATTGATAAAGCGCTTTGCGGGCGTCTTGGTTTTTGAGTTGGTAATTGGTCGGAATTTCGCGGCCCTTATTCTGGTTCTTGAAATTAGAAAAATCGCCGCGCGGCGCACCGAAACTGCCACTCACCCCACTACCGCTTGCATGCGTCGTGCTGGCCGAACCTAACTGATTGATTTGCGTAGGCGTACCTGTTCCGCGGCCACCGCCATAACTGCGTCCGCTATATCCGTTACTCGTTACATCACTGGAGGAATAAGACGAATCACTATTACCGGAGGAAGAATCTTCCTCATCATTTTCTTCTTCCGCCAAAGCATCGGCTTCCTGCCGGGCTTCTTTTTCTTCGGCAGAGTATAATAAGGTGGAGCCGTTTTCTTGCATATCCGGGTATTTATTAGCAAGCAGGAATTGTTCGGCTTCGTCGTTGACGAACGGCATTTGGGCTAAGTCGTAGCCGCGTGTGTCCATGTTTGTAAATGACGGATCAGCCGGCGTAGAAATAAATGAAATGAGCGTAAGTAGCGAAATTAAACATACAATAATAATCGCCCCCCACGTATAGGCTTGTTTCCTATCCATGTGGTTTATCTTTTGGAATACGTTTCCCGGTTTTAATTTAAACATAAAGCCCTCGCGCACATAATAATAAAAATCACTCTCGTTGACCCGCCCTTCCCAGGCACTCAAACAAAGAGTTTATACACACTGCTTCTATTAAAGTATAGGTAGAAAAAGGAAAATTGTCAAGGGGGAAACTGACAAAATCAACAACCCCATGCGGAGACATAAAAGCCCCCCTCACTGTGGAGGGAGGCAACTTAAATATATCAGACTGCTTGCTACGGCGCAACACATACGTGAGCGGAATCTTTGGTTATGACCCCTTTGTCTTTCGCCGCCGCGACCTCAGCCGGGCATTTTTCCCACGATCTAAACGCTTCCGCCATGGATACATAACGTACATTCATGTGAGAAACCACTCCCGTAATCCAAGCGAAGAAACCGTCCTGTCGAACTAAGGAAGGATTTTCCTCTACTGCCTGGGCTAAACTGACCTTTCCCAACATGATTTGCGCCAGCACCAAAAATTCCGGTGCTACCGAGGCCTCAAACACCACATAACCGGGCGTTGCTCTGCCGTTCACAATGGCTACCGGAGCATCCGGAGGTAATTGTTTTTTTAATCGTTGAGATAGTACAATTACCTGATCCGCCAACTGAGCAACCTTCTCGAACTGGCCGTCTTCGACCGCTTGATTCATATCCACAATCTTTTCTTCCAATGTATCCGCCAGGGCGTTAGCAGAACCTTGATTCGAATGTGCAGAAAGAGTGCCCGCTACCGCGAAAGAACCTAGTCCGACCATAAACATAATGAGTAACAGTTTTTTCATAAAGAAACCTCCCTAATCTACTTAGATAGTATAACGACCCAACTCCTAAATTTCAAGGGGTTAACCACAATGTCGTCATACAACAACAGTCCAGCGCGAACCCTTATTTCAGGCAGTAACCTGACGGACCGCTTGACCTACAATACTTGTTTAAGTTCCAAAGGTAAGTTCTGCTTATCCACAACTACCACGCTGTGCGTGTTCGTCTTTTTATCCAGCCCAAATACACTTACGCGATACGTAACAATACGTTTACCTTTTTCATCCGTAACCGCTTGGATTTCAAACACTTTATCCGGCAGATTGCTGGCAGATTGTAACACGAGTACATTTTGTTTGGCAAAATCCACTTCCGGATAATTCCCGCGCGCTTGGCGTTTGAATTGGCGGTAATCCTCCAAAGAGGACAATACGCGTGCTTCCACCGGGGCTTCTATCAGGGTGATTTTACTTTCCCCGTCCGGCCGGGCTACTTGAATAGGCATCGGTTGCGCCTGGGCCACAACGGCAGACGCATCCACTACGGGGAGCGTATCTGCAGTTGTTTCCTCGCCGGAAGGCGGTGTGAACTCCGCCCCGGAGCGGGAAATAATCGTTCGCACTTCGGGCAAATCTATCTTAGAAAGTTGGGAAGGCACCGTAACACGTTGCACTTCCGGCGTCTCTTGGGCCGGAGTTACTCCCTCGGGCAGAGCGGCTTTTTCCATATCCGTTACCCAAACCGACGGTGCATCCGGCAACGTATCAAACAGGGCTTTATCTTCACGTGCACGGTATACATGCCACCCTTGTACAAGGGCCGCCCCTGCCACAAACGCAAGTACGCCCACTAGTATCATGCCAATAAATGAAGTCTTATTCATTTTTGTTTCCCGTATCTGGCGACAATCACAGAGCGCAACCCACCACGCGGTGTAAACACGCCGGTTACCGTAGCGCGTTTGGGCTTGCAGGCCTTAACGACATCATCCAAAATTTTATTGGCGATGTTTTCCATAAAAATCCCCATATCGCGGTATTCCAACAAATAATATTTAAGGGATTTAAGTTCCAAACAGAGTTTATTTGGCACATATTCAATGGTAATCGTACCAAAATCCGGCAATCCTGTTTTCGGGCAGACGGACGTAAACTCCGGGAGTTCGATTTTAATATCGTAATCCCGCTTATACTGGTTAGGCCAGCATTGAATTTCCGGCAGCACCGCATCTGCATTTTTGCGGGCGTGTGCCGAAGTATATCCGAAATCAATATCTTTGTTTTTCATAAGACTGTAATAACCTCATAGAATTTAAAAATACTAAAAACAAAATGACTAAACTTCCCCCCATGGTCCAACGCCAATCGGATACGTGTAAAGTTCCCCAAAACAAAAACTCCACCCATACCACACTGAGCAACACCGCCAACACCGCATTGGCTCGGCTGATGTGCACCAACTCGCGACGCAAGCGGAACAGTTCTATAATCGGGTACAAGTCCCGACGGGAAATGATAATATCCACCCAGTTCGTATAGACATTTTTACTAGACGCATACGCCATCCCCGCATCGGCTTTTAATAAAGCAATAATATCGTTAAATCCGTCCCCCACCATGACCACTTTTTTGCCTAAGGCACGTAAATTGGCCACGATTTCCGCCTTTGTTTTGGGTAGCACATTGGCATTTCGTTTTTCAATTCCCGTTTCTTGGGCAATGGCATCTACGGCCGGTTCGTTATCGCCGGAAATCAGCATCACTTCTTTACCTTGTTTTTTAAGGAAGTCCACCGTTTCTTTGGCCCCGGGTCGCAACGAATCCGCCAACGTTAAATAGCCCAAATAAGTTTTATTTTTCGCCACACAAATAACGGTTTTTGGTGTATTATATACTTCCTTGGGTAAATTCACGCCCTGTTCTTCCATCCATTGGATACGTCCGGCTAAAATGGTATTTTTACCACACACGGCCCGCGCCCCGATCCCCGGTAAGATTTCCAACGAATCATTGGGTTTAGGTTGAATGTGACGGGCGTGCGTGTACTTTTGGATAGCCGCCGCAAATGGGCCTTCGGCCTGTTGTTCGGCACAAGCCACGGCTTCCAGTAGGGCACGCTCTTGCTTGGGGTTGGACGGGTGCACGCTACTAACCGTTAAATACCCATAAGTCAACGTACCGGTTTTATCAAAAAAGACTAAGTCCGACTGGGTAAACTGATCCAATGCGTACCGGTTTTGAATATGCATCCCGTGCGAAGAAGCATACCACTTGGCAAAAAAGACAGGAAATATTTCTGAAAACAACAACGCGATGGGAGCACACAATGATAATATAATCCAAATGATACTGCTTTCGTGCCACCAGGACGCGACCCCTTGCGTATATAACACAAAGGCATACTGCCCACCGGCTAGCAGCAGTAACGCAATAAATGTCCAGGCGGCATATAGATCCAACTCATTTGTAAAGGTACTGCGTCGACGTTCACTGTTCTGTACGGCTTCTACCACGTGCATCAAGGCAGAAACAGATAAAGTTTTTTCCACACGCACGATTACTTCGGCCGATTTATTGATTGTTCCCGCATATACTTTATTACCCGGCTGCTTATACGCCGGAACACGGTTGCCGGTAATGAGTTGTTCATCCACCGAGGTTTTCCCTTCTCTGATTTCCCCATCGCAAGCAAAACGTTCCCCGGGTTTTACTAACAACTCATCCCCCGGTTTGATTTCCGCCGCGAAGATCATACGTTGCGTTTTTCCGTTTATTTTCCGGCCGGCTTTCGGGAGAAAATCATCTATTTTCTTGATATATACATTGGCCCGTTCACCTTCTTGCACGCGGCGGCGTTGTACCCACAACGAAAGCGTCAGGAACAAAGACACATACAAGTATAATTCTTCCACCGGGCCCGCCATGGAAAGTATGGAAAAGGTATGACAAGCCGAATAGAAAAGTCCGGCATACACGACCACACTAACTAAAAAGGCAAAACCTATTTTCCCGTGGCACAAATCCGCCCAGGCACTACGCACAAACACGTCCGCACAAAACAACGCATTGACAAAAACAAGGATAAAAAAACCCACTTCGGAATAGTGAAACGCCAACAAAAACAACATCAAGAAAAACAAACTGGCTGATAGCGCAAAACGATATCCAAAAGCCCCCGACGGCATTTTTAGCGCCGCCGAGACATAAGGTCTTTTGGCCGTTTTTTGCTGTGCCATAATTTTTACCGCGGGAAGAAACGGTTAGACAGCACGCGCTCGCGTCCTTCTTCGCTACGCATGAGATTGATTTTTGCTTGGTAACGGGCGGCGTGTTTCGGGTCCAGTTTAGCGGCCACCATATAGTTGGCCGTAGCGGCGACCGGATCTTGCATGGCTAACATATCGCCCATGAGTTCATAGGTAGGCACGTATTTACTGGCCAGTTCTTTGGAACGGACCAGTAATCCCAACGCCTGGTCCACTTCCCCCTTACGGAACATCAAATCACCCATATAATAATAGGCAAGTGCGTAAGAAGGTTTAATAGTGACGGCGGTTTCCAAATCGGCATAGGCGTTAGCCGGGTAGCCCATTTTGATGAGTGCGCGGGCGCGTTCTAAATAAGCGCGGGCATTATCCGGATCCAACGAAATAAGATACGATAAATCTTCCGCAGCCGAAGCATATTGCCCCGCTTCATAATAAGCCAAAGCCCGATTTAAAAACACAAGCGGATCCCGCGGACGGAGAATAGCCGCACGGTTAAAATCTTCTAACGCTTCAATAAAACGCCCCGTACGGTGAAGGGCAATCGCATGATTCATCCGCGCGGTAAAGTAGTTGGGGGCAAAGGAAAGCGCATTTGCCAAATTGGCCTCCGCTTCAGCATTACGTCCCATATCAATATACAAAGCGCCCAAATTGTTATAGGCCTCGGCACTGGTGGGATTTAAGGCAATGGCTTTCAAGTAATCCTGTTCAGCATTTTGACGGTTTTTCAAACGTTCTTTGGCATCTTTAACCGGTAAGCGTTCCCATACGACACCGCGGTTGATATGCGCGGCGAAATTGTTCGGATCCTGACGCAGAACACGCGTATAAAGTTCCAACGCTTCTGTCAATTGGCCTTGCGCAGTTGCCAAGCGTGCTTTTTTAAACAGTTGCGTATCGGAACCACACGCCACCAGACCACATAACATAACCCACAAAATTAGTTTTTTCATTTTTCTTCTCCTTTTTTGACGGTATTTAACAGTAGAGAAACTACAAACAAACCACCGCCTACTGTGATGGCGCTGTCAGCCACGTTAAATACGGGCCAAACTAAAAAATCCAAAAAGTCTACTACATACCCTAACGTTATTCTATCATAAAGATTGCCCAATGCACCGGCCAAAATAAATACACATCCCCATTTGACCAGTTTCCCTTGCGCGCAGAGTTCCCGCCAACTGTGTAGCAAATAGCCAATAATAGCCAGCATGACAAAAATGAGCAACACATTGGCACCTTGCATCATACCAAAAGCCGAGCCGGTATTTTCCACATAGCGCAAGTGAAAAAATGGGAACACCACCACAGGCGCTTGTACCCAAAACAGTTGCGCACATACCTTGGTAATACGGTCCAACGCAAGCACGAGTGCAATAACTACCAGCACACTTACATTTTGCGCCGTCCATATTTTGGCCCGACTAAACCAATCACGCAGGGACTGTTTCATTTTCCTCCACGGTAAAACCTTCGCGGGTAAGGACCTCTTCACACCGTCCGCACAGATCTGTATGTGGGTGAGAGCCAACGTCTTCTTTCCACTGCCAGCAGCGGGCGCATTTGGCCCCTTTGGCGTGGATAACTTCCACAAATAACGGGTCGTTACCGTCTTTGATTTCCACTTGCGACACAATTAAAATTTCCGGCCACAGATCTTTTGTTTCGTCCAAGAACGCCCGTGTAGACGGATCGTTGGTGCTGAAAATCACTTTGGCTTCCAGCGAAGACCCGATGATTTTTTGTTCGCGCGCACTTTCCAAAAATTTCTGTACGCCTTCGCGGATACGGCGGATCTCGTTCCATTTTTCTTCCAAACGCAAATCGGGCACCAGAGAGGCATTCGTCGGCATGTTGGATAAAAATACACTTTGCTCAAGCGTTCGTCCCAGCGCCGTTTTGCGAAGTTCCTGCCACGCTTCTTCGGCCGTGAAAGACAACACCGGGGCCATCAGTTTAAGTAACGCCACCGTAATTTCCGCAAGCACCGTTTGCGCACTGCGGCGGGAAGGTGCCGACACCCCTAAGGTATATAGGCGATCTTTAGACGCATCTAACATGAAGGAAGATAAGTCCAAAATGCAGAAATCGGACAGGGCCCGCATGGCCCGGCGGAAGTTAAATTCCTCGTAGCCGTTGTGCACTTCTTCAATCAGCGTATTGAGCCGTCCAAGCATATATTTATCCATCTCGCACAATTCTTTGGCAGGTACTTGGTGCAAGGCCGGGTCGTAATCGGATAAGTTCCCTAGCGCATAACGCACCGTGTTGCGGATTTTGCGGTACGTATCAATCGGACCGCCTAAAATTTCTTCGCTGATGCGCACGTCGCCTTGGTAGTCGCTAAACGACACCCACAAACGCAAGATATCTGCGCCGTATTTGTTGATGACATCTTCCGGATCAACGGCGTTTCCGAGCGACTTATGCATCGGGCGCCCTTGACCGTCCAACACCATACCGTGCGTCAAAATCGTTTTGAATGGCGCCGTACCTTCCAGTGTATACGACGGAATATACGAACTTTGGAACCAACCGCGGTGTTGGTCGGAACCTTCGGAATAAACGTCGGCCGGGAAATCTAAGCCGCGGTCTTTTAACACCGCCGCCCAGGATACACCGGAATCAAGCCATACGTCCAAAATATCGGTTTCTTTGCGAAAGTCGTGACTACCGCACTCACACGTATAATTTTCCGGCATGAGTTTTTCTACCGGGTCGGTAAACCAAAAATCAGACCCTTCGGCCATGGCACGTTTTTTGATAAATTCAAACAAGTCGTGATTTACTTGCGGTTTGCCACATTTTTTACAATAAAGCACCGCCACCGGGGTTCCCCAGAACCGCTGACGCGACAAACACCAGTCGGGGCGCAACCCAATCATAGAGCGCATACGTTCTTGACCGCCGGCGGGATAAAACTGTACGTTTTTGAGATTATCCATCAGTTTCTGCCGCAACCCGTCTTTATCAATGGACATAAACCATTGTTCCGTCGCACGGAAAATAATGGGATTGTGGCAACGCCAACAATGCGGATAACTGTGCACGATTTCTTGCTCTTTAATTAGAGCGCCGAGTTCATCCAGTTTTTTTACCATGAGCGGATTGGCCTCAAATACGTGCATCCCTTCAAACACGCCCGCGTCTTTGGTGTAGCACCCTTTTTCGTCTACCGGGCAAACGGTTTCCAACTTCCATTGTTTGCCGGCTTGGGCGTCTTCTTCCCCGTGGCCGGGCGCAATGTGCACCACACCGACCCCGGCATCCATAGTTACAAAATCCGTCCAGATAACCGGGTTTTCTTTATGGGAAAGCGGATGATAGTATTTCATACCGACGAGTTTTTCGCCCGCCACTTTGCCGGCCTGCGTACAATCCAGCCCGGTGTTCTTCAAAAATTCTTCGGCCAGTTTCTCCGCAACGATATAATATTCGCCCGTTTTACCGTCTTGCAAAATCGCGTAGTCTTCTGTATTGGAAACGGCAGCCGCAACGTTGGCGGGAATCGTCCACGGGGTTGTCGTCCAGACGGCTAAACTCACGGGTTTAGTGTAATCCAATTCGCCCAATACTTTTTTATTGGGGTCCACTAATTTAAAGCGCAAATAAATAGACGGCGAAGAAATATCTTTATATTCCGTTTCCGCATCGGCGAGCGCGGTTTCACAATGCGGACACCACGTAATCGTCTTTTGCCCTTTGTAGACGTAGCCCTTTTCAATGAGGTCCAAAAACGCACCAACGGTAATGCCTTCGTATCGCTCCGACATCGTCAAATACGGATTATCCCAATCCCCCTGTACACCCAGGCGTTTGAAACCTTGGCGTTGGAGGTCAATAAATTTAGCGGCAAATTCGCGCGCACGTTTGCGGAACGCGGGCACGTCGGTAATGTGTTTTTTATCTTGTTTGAGTTCTTTTAAAAGTGCCTGTTCGATAGGGAGTCCGTGGCAATCCCACCCCGGCACGTACGGCGTGTAGTGACCCGTCATGGCGCGGGATTTTAAGATGATATCTTTAATGGTTTTATCTAACGCGTGGCCGATGTGGATTTTGCCGTTAGCATAAGGCGGCCCGTCGTGGAGTACAAAATGCTTGCCCTGCTCGTTTTTCTTAAGCATGGCCTCGTAGAGGTTGATGGATTTCCAAAAATCTAAAATTTTGGGTTCTTTTTGCGCCAACCCCGCCCGCATCGGGAAATCGGTTTTAGGTAATAAAACAGTATGGGAATATTTATTTTTTGCCATGGTTAAAACTCCAATAAAAGATATTTTTTATATTATAGAAAATTTTACGCGCGTGCGTACGGCAGGGAATTATTTACCGGCGATTTGGTGCAGATAAGCGTGGAGTTTTTCCAACGTTTCTTTACTAACCGCGTGTTCCATTTTGCACGCGTCCATATCCGCCGTTTTGGGGTTAACTCCGAGCACTTGCGTCAGGAAACGGCTTAAAATAGCGTGGCGTTTTTTAACGTCCTGGGCGGCGCGGAGTCCTTTGGAGGTAAGTTGAACCCCGCCATACGGTTGATGAATGACATATCCGTTTTGCGCAAGCAGTTTGAGCGCACCCGTTACGCTGGGTGTTTTGACGCCGAGCAAATCGCGTATATCACTCACGCGCGCCAGCCCGTCTTTATTGGCACAGAACAAGACGGCTTCTACGTAATCTTCCATATTAGCGGATAGTTTCATATTAGGTAGTGTAACATATTTTTCTTACCAGAGTAACTGCCTTTATGTAAATTCTCGGTAGAGAAAAAAAGAAAATGATATAATAACAGCATGGGACTGGAAGAACTGGAACAAAAAGAGTATTTTTCCATCGGCGACGTCAAACGTATTACCGGCGTGCCGGAGTATTCCGTACGTTATTGGGAGAGTGAGTTTAACCTCATTCGTCCGATTCGTTTGGAAAGCGGCCACCGACGGTATACCAAAGAAGATGTGTATACGATTTTGAAAATCAAAGACTTGATTTATAAACACAAACTCACGTTGGAAGGCGCCAAAAAACAACTCAGCCATTACCAGTTCCCGACGCAAAACGGCGAAAAACGCCCCCGAACCGATGTCAAACTGCTCGGCGAAATTAAAGAGATGCTGGCAGATTTGTTAAAAGAATGATATAATATAAGTGTGCCGCGAAAGCGGTGCTAATTTTCGGGGAGTGGCTCAGAGGTAGAGCGCTCGCTTGGGGTGCGAGAGATCGCGGGTTCGATTCCCGCCTTCCCGACCATTTGAAAACTTGATTTGCGCCGATTATCGGCGAATATTTACGGGGCGTAGCGCAGATGGTAGCGCGCACGGTTCGGGACCGTGAGGTCGCTGGTTCAAATCCAGTCGCCCCGACCATTTAAA
>CACXER010000038.1 GCA_902766765.1 uncultured Elusimicrobium sp.
AAGTTGTTTGTCGGGCGTTTTAAGTGTAAAAGGATTTACGCTAATTGAACTTCTCGTAGTCGTACTCATTATCGGCATTTTGGCGGCGGTAGCACTTCCGCAATATCAAAAAGCCGTCGAAAAAGGACGCGCTATGCAATCTTTAACATTGACAAAATCTATCAGCCAAGCGATAGAAACTTATTATGCGGCAAACGGGGTTATGCCAGAATCGTTTGATGAATTGGATATAGATCTTCCTGCAGACTGGACGGGTACAGAAGCGTTTTATGCTGGTTCCATGCAAGATGTACGTTCTAATTCTAAATTTTCCGCAGTTATTGAGAAGCAACCTGCGGCATCCGGGGCGGCATACGCGCTTCATGTTGGGCAAATTAGTGGGGATTATGAAGGCGCAGGATTTTCGTATTTCTTTGGCCCGCATGGGGCAATTCCCCCGCATCAAGTAGTTTGTACGGAAATAATATCTAAATTCAAGAAAACTAGTGGGGACTTTTGTATTAAATTATTTAGAGGCACAAAAGTGCATGAGTCTGGCACACGTCTTTTCACAATGCCTTAAGAGTGATACTAGAATTTATAAAAAATCCCCGCGTTTCATACGCGGGGATTTTTCAAACTTATTCCCATTCAATAGTGGCGGGGGGCTTACTGGTTACGTCGTAAATTACGCGGTTGACGCCGTCCACCTCGTTGGTAATGCGGGAAGAAATTTTCTCTAGCACCTCATACGGGATGCGCGCCCAGTCGCACGTCATGGCGTCGGTGCTTGTTACCGCACGGATCCCGACGGTATGAAAATACGTGCGTTCATCGCCCATCACACCTACACTGCGAATGTTAGGTAAGAACGTGAAGTATTGCCAAATTTTCTCATCCAAGCCCGCGTTTGCGATTTCTTCACGTAAAATGGCGTCCGATTCGCGGATGATATGCAGTTTTTCTTCGGTAATTTCACCTAAACATCGCACTGCCAACCCCGGCCCGGGAAACGGTTGGCGCCACACGAGTTTGTGCGGAATATCCAAACTCTCGCCGAGCGCACGCACTTCGTCTTTAAAGAGTAAGCGCAAGGGCTCTAAGAGTTTGAATTTTAAATCTTTGGGCAGCCCACCGACGTTGTGGTGGCTTTTAATCACGGCTGATGCCCCGCTACCGCTTTCAATGACATCGGGGTAAATGGTGCCTTGCAATAAATAATCCATCCGGCCCAATTTTTTGGCTTCTTCGTCAAAGACGGCAATAAATTCGGCACCGATGATTTTACGTTTCTGTTCCGGGTCAGTAACGCCTTTTAGTTTCTCCAAAAACCGTTTCTGCGCATTGACGCGAATCAAATTCATCTTGTACGTATCTTTGAATAATTTTTCTACTTGGTCGCCCTCGTCCTTGCGTAGTAGCCCGTGATCCACAAACACGCAGGTCAGTTGGTTGCCGATGGCTTTGTGCACCAGAACCGCCGCGACGGACGAATCTACCCCGCCGGAAAGTGCGCAGAGTACGCGTCCGCTTCCGACGGTGTTTTTAATGCGGGCCATTTCTTCTTCTTTAAAATTTCCCATGGTCCACGTGCCGGCAAGCCCGCAGATGTTGTAGAGAAAGTTGTGTAATAGTTTTTGCCCGAACGGTGTGTGGACGACTTCCGGGTGAAACTGCACACCGTAGATTTTTTTAGCGGCATTTTCCATAGCGGCGGCGGGGCACATTTGTGTATGGGCACTAACCGTAAACCCGGCAGGTACTTGCGCCACATAATCGCGGTGGCTCATCCAGCACGTGTTTGGTGTGTCAATACCGTCAAAGAGCGCACTTTTTTTATCCAACGTAACGGATACTTTGCCGTACTCCTTATACGTGGGGCTTTCCACTTTTCCGCCGAGCACGTGCGCGGTAAGTTGCATGCCGTAGCAAATGCCTAAAATCGGGATGTTTAATTCAAACAGTTCTTTTTGTACGCTGGGCGCACCGTCTGCATATACGCTGGCCGGACCGCCCGTGAAAATAATACCTTGCGGGCGGCGTTTTTTGGCTTCTTCTAAGATTTTGCCAAATGGTACAACCTCGCAGTAAATATGATGCTCGCGCACGCGCCGGGCAATAAGTTGATTGTATTGGCCGCCGAAGTCGGCTACTAATACCAGTTCTTGTTTCATATTAAATCCCCTTGCTGGAGTAGTTGCTTTCTTCTTTGGTAATGGTAATATCGTGCGGGTGGCTTTCAATGAGCCCCGCGTGCGTGATGCGCACAAATTTACTCTTTTTGGCCAGTTCTGCTATCGTGCGTGCACCGCAATAACCCATTGCCGCGCGAAGTCCGCCGAGTAACTGATAAACTACGTCGCCTAAATCACCGCGATAAGGCACGCGGCCTTCCACGCCTTCGGGGACGAGTTTTTTAGAGTTTTGTTGGAAGTAGCGGTCGCTACTGCCGGCTTTCATCGCGGATGACGAGCCCATTCCGCGGTATGTTTTAAATTTGCGTCCGTTGAAAAGGATATCTTCGCCCGGGGCTTCGGTGGTTCCGGCAAATAACGAGCCGAGCATGCATACGCTGGCTCCGGCGGCCAAGGCCTTGGCAATATCACCTGAGAATTTAATACCACCGTCGGCAATAATCGGCACGTCGTATTTTTGCGCCACTTGCGCACAGTCATATACGGCGGTCAGTTGCGGTACACCGATACCTGCTACAATGCGTGTCGTGCAAATGGCCCCCGGCCCGATGCCGACTTTTACACAATCGGCCCCGGCATTGATTAGATCTTCCGTGGCTTCCGGCGTGGCTACGTTGCCGGCAATCAGTTGGCAGAACGGGAACGTCTTTTTAAGTGTTTTGACGGCTTCTATCACGCCGCGGCTGTGGCCGTGTGCGGTGTCCAGCACGAGGATATCGGCTTGTGCACTGAGTAATGCTTCGGCGCGGGTGAGCATGTCCTTGGTGATACCGATAGCCGCTCCGACTAGCAGCCGGCCTTTTTCGTCACACGCACGGTGGGGGTATTTAATGGCTTTTTCAATATCTTTAATTGTGATAAGTCCGCACAGCGTGCCGTCTTCGCTGGTAAGCGGGAGTTTTTCAATGCGGTGTTTTTGCAAAATCGTGCGGGCTTCTTCTAGCGACGTGCCTTTGCGTGCGGTAACGAGTTTTTCGCGAGTCATGAGTTCGCTGATTTTTTTAGTACCGTCGGTTTCAAAACGCATATCACGGTTGGTAATAATACCGACGAGTTTTTGGTTTTCATCTACAATCGGTACGCCGGAAATATGGTATTTGGCGGTAATGTCCCACGCGCTTTGCAGGGTGTCTTGCGGGTGCAAAAAGAACGGGTTGGAAATAACGCCGTTGTCGCTGCGTTTGACGTTATCCACTTCGGCTGCTTGGTCGGCAATAGGCATATTTTTGTGGATAATGCCAATGCCACCTTCACGCGCAATAGCAATTGCGGTGCGCGCCTCGGTGACCGTATCCATGCCTGCGCTCATGAGCGGAATATTGAGTCTGATTTTCTGGGTTAGGCGGGTGGTGAGTTCCACGTCTTTGGGCAACACGCTGGAGTGTTGCGGAACTAAAAGTACGTCGTCAAAGGTCAAACCTTCTTTGGCAAATTTGTTTTCCATATTTTATTATAGCATTTTGTACAAGTGCTATAAAACCGTCCCCCAAGCGCGGCGCGGAAAAATACAAGAAAAGAGTGTAATTACGGATTAAACGGGTAGGAGCCATAAATTGACGGAGTGTTGGCAGTCCCGAGGATTTTTACACAATAAGAGCCGTCCGGTTTTTCGTATGGAAAAGTGTATCCCGAGGCAGTGTCGGTCGGTTCCATGCAGGTCCAGCCGCCTCCTTCATTGATGCGGATGGCAACTCCGGCGTATTTCCCGCTAATACGGCCCATATAAATACCCCAAGTAAAACCGGTTTCTTGATAGATTTGCAAGGACCATTTATCGTTAGAACGGGTATCTGTCATAACGGAAGAGTTGCGCCATTTTGTGTTACCCGTCCAGGGGATTTCTACCGATAATTCATCAAATTTGGTCGGCCACTGTCCGTTAGCCAGGTAGTAGGCTTGAGCGGCTTGATAGACCGATTTTAAGAGAGGTAACGCTTCGCGGGCGCGGGCTTTTTCTACTGCTTTTTCATATTGCGGCAAAGCTACCGCAGCTAAAATTCCAATGATAAGCACGACCACCAATAATTCTATGAGTGTAAATGCTTTGTTGTTTCCCATAAAAATCTCCTTGTAAAAATTATCCAATACTATATTATTTTTTTTTTTTGATTTTGTCAAGGGGATTTTTACCGTCGTAAGAGGATGGCTTTCTTTGCTGTGTCAAAAACGCGGGGAAATACATACTTTTGGATTGTTCTACTGCGTGACTAAAATTATATAATGGTATCAAATAGGGGGAATTATGGCAGATTACAAAGATTATTACAAAATTTTAGGCGTTGGTAAAAATGCATCGGACGCGGAAATTAAAAAGGCATTCAAAACGCAAGCGCGCAAGTGCCACCCGGACATGCACCCGGAGAGCGAAAAAGCCACCTGGACGGAAAAATTTAAGGATTTAAATGAGGCCTATACCGTCCTTTCCGATAAACAAAAACGTACGATTTACGACCAAGTCGGCCAGGAGAGTTACCAGAATTATGCCCGCGGCGGCGGTGCGTCGCGCCCGCGCGGGGGAAGTTCGTATGGCTCAAACCCGTACCAAAATTATCAGCAATATACGTACAGCGGCGGACCCAGTTATGGTGGATTCCAAGACGGAGGAGCGCAATTCTCCGGTGGATTTAGCGGCGGAGATTTTAGCGATTTTTTCCAAAGTATTTTTGGCGGCATGGGCGGATTTTCCGGCGGCGGTTTTGGACAAAACTTCGGCCGCAGCGCGGCGTCCGGTCAAGCGGCGGGAGATGTGGAGGCGGAAATTGCACTCAATTTGGAAGATGCCCACCGCGGTGGCAATATGCAACTTACTTTACCGAACGGCCGCACCGTTACGGTTAAACTTCCCGCGGGAGTCGGCGAGGGGAAAAAGATTAAACTTAAAGGTATGGGTAACCCCACGCGAAACGGTACGGGTGATTTGTATTTAATTGTCAAAATCCGTCCGCACGCAATGTACCGTTTGGAGGGCGATGACTTGTATATTCCCGTTACTATTATGCCGTGGACGGCGGCCTTGGGCGGCACAATTTTTGTCCCGACGTTAGACGGCCCCATCAAAGTAAAAGTGCCTGCCGGAACGCACTGTGGTAAGAAACTTAAACTGAGCGGCAAAGGGCTCAACAGTAAAGGCAGTTTGTACGTTACGCTGACTATTGATGTACCGCGTACGCTCACCCGTGAGCAGAAAGATTTATTTGCGCGTTTGGCGCAGACGGAGTAAATCTAATCCAAAAAAGCACGCGTTGTTTGCTTGGTAAAGTTATAGGGTAAGATCAGGAGGGAATTATGAGCGAAATTAAAATAAAGTTGGGAGCCGATTTAAATACTGTAGGAACGTTAGAAAGTAAACAAGCCGTCGTGAAAACTGCGTTTAACGACCCGCGTAGTGATATGAACCCCGGCGAGTTGGTGGCTAATGCGTTGGGGGCGTGTATGCTGACGATGATTGGCTTTTTGGCGGGCCGCCGCGGCGAAAAAGTGGAAGGAACGGAAGTAACCGTCGTACCCGGATTTGATGAGAAACATACGCGCATTACTTCGTTTGCGTTGACGTTTGTTTTCCCGGAGCATTTAACGCAGGCGCAAAAAGATTTTTATGCCAAAGCGGCGGAGAGTTGCCCGGTACACAATAGTTTGCGCGCGGATATCGCGTATAAAATTACAGTGAAATAACGCGCAGTTATTGATACTTATTTAAATAAAAATGTCATCCTGAACTTGATTCAGGATCTCACCTTGTTGCTAGTTCTTGAAATGGTGAGATTCCGTATCAAGTACGGAATGACATTATTTTTTGTTTTTTCGTCGGGAAAATAAAAAGGGCTTGACTTTGTTTTTTTTTTTGCTTTAATAAGCATATATTAAATTCCTGTGGAGGGATATATATGCAAAAGAAAAGTTGTTTATCGGGCCTTTTAGATAGAAAAGGTTTTACCCTTATAGAACTTCTTGTTGTTGTTCTTATTATCGGCATTTTAGCGGCGGTGGCTCTGCCGCAATATCAAAAAGCGGTAGAAAAATCACGCGGTACGCAAGCGCTAGTATTGTTAAAATCGTTAACAGATGCGGCTAACACATATTATTTGGCTAATGGAGCGTGGCCCACACAATTTGACCAATTAGATGTGGATGCGCCTAATTGGACGGGTACCTACAAGTTTTATAATAATCATGTGACGGATGTGCGTTCCAATGCGGATTGGTCGTTGGAATTGCGTAATGAATCCGGTTGGGAAGGCGTGTGTATAGGGAGAATTTCCGGCAAATATGTGGGAACTTCTTTTGCGGTGAATTGGGGGGCATCGGCAACGGATAAAGGCCAAATTATTTGTGGGGAAGAAGCATCAAAAATTACACAAGCGGGCAGTTATTGCGAAAAACTATTTCGCGGTACGTTAAGTCAGACGACTAGTTGGCGTATTTATACACTTCCTTAAAAAATACCCCCGGTTGTTTACCGGGGGTATTTTTTAAGTCAATATTAAATCAACTTATTTAGCCAAGTTTTTCCACGCTTTTTGTTCTTCTTTGAGTGCCTTTTTGGCATCTTTGGTGGATTGTTTGACGTCGGCTTTTTTGGCTTTTACATCGGCCTTAGCATTTTTTACATCTTCTTTCACTTCCGCTTTTTTGGCTTTGGCGTTGGCTTTGGCTTGTTGGGCCTTGGCTTTCGCTTCGGCTTTGCGGGCGGCAGCATCTTTTTTGGCCTGTTCTTTTTGCGCTTTTAACTGCGCTTTCTTAGCGGCCGCTTCTTTCTTGGCTTGTTCTTTTTGCGCCTTGGCGTTGGCTTTGGCTTCTTCAGCTTTGGCTTTGGCATTGGCTTTTACTTCTTCGGCTTTGGCTTTCGCTTGGGCTTTGGCTTGTTCGGCGGCCGAGTTGTCCTGTTGGGCTTTTTGAGCCTTAGCGGCTTTGGCTTGTTTTTTAGCCGTGGCTTTTTTGTTTTCCAAGTTTTTGCGCAGGTTGCTCACTTTGGATAACGTGCAATTATTCACGCAAGTTATATCCGTAGCGGCACAACCGCAGTCGTTGGCTTGGGCGTATACGGCAGCTAAACCGAACGCCAAAACAAAAGCAATAATTTTTTTCATACTTCGTTTTCTCCTTGGTTGAAATT
This sequence comes from uncultured Elusimicrobium sp., assembly GCA_902766765.1. Taxonomy (GTDB): domain Bacteria; phylum Elusimicrobiota; class Elusimicrobia; order Elusimicrobiales; family Elusimicrobiaceae; genus Avelusimicrobium. The sequence continues at coordinate 7,288 of CACXER010000038.1, forward strand.
GCAACAAACTTTGTGCAACTTTATTGTACTAAATTTGTGCGTTTGAGTGCGGGAACACTTTAATTTTGATAAACTATATACATGGGAACACTTACGACTCCGCCGCTGTGGATGAATATCTTATTGACGCTGGTTGCGCTGAATTTGCTGGTTTGGCCGCTTGTTTCACGTTGGGTGGAAAGTCATTTGGAACTTTTTTTACTCGGTGTCGGCGCGGCGGCCGTAACGATCAGCGGCGGCTGGAGTGTGGACTTTATTTATAAGACGTTGCAATCGCCCGTCAATGTGGCGTTTATTGTGCTCGTTGTCAGCGTCATCTTCAATAACTATTCGCGTTATATTTTCCGTGTTTTGTTTATCTTTTTTAAAGCATTAGAACCGAAATACAGTTTTGCTTTGCTTATTTTTGCGCTTGGGGTGGCGTCCTCGCTCGTCAGTGTAACCGTAGCCGCGCTCGTTTTGGCCGAAGTGTTACAAGTCGTTCATTTGGAACATGAGAAGATGGTGCATATTACCGTGTTTGCGTGCTACGCAATTGCCTTGGGTGCGGTATTGACGCCGCTGGCCGAACCGATGGGACTTGTGATCAATAACGCTTTGTCCGGCGCACCGTATCATGCCGATTTCTTCTTTTTAATGCGTCATTTTTCCGGTTGGATTTTACCCGCCTTAGTGGTATTGGCCGTAGTGGCCGGCTATACTGCCCGCCACGCCGGAGCCGGGCTCCAAATGTATATCCGCGAAGATAAAGAAACGTACAGTTCGGTGTTGCGCCGCACTTGGCATATTTATATGTTCGTGGCGGCCTTACATTTGATTAGTACGGGTCTTAGACCGTTGGCGCAGAGTACCATTACGCATTTGGGTGGTAAAGTGCTCTTTTTTGCCAATGCCGTTTCCGTCATTATTGATAATGCTACCTTGGCCGCTATAGAAATTGTTCCCACCATTACTCCCACCGATTTGACCTATATGGTTATCGGGCTGGCGGCCTTTGGCAGTATGCTGGTGCAGGGCAACTTGCCCAACATCGTAGCGGCTGAAAAATTAGGTATCAAAAGCCGGGAGTGGGCCGCCGTGGCCGTGCCGACTGGACTCGCCCTTATGGCGGGGTATTTCCTGGCACTTTGTATTTGGTGCTAATCCGGTAATGCTTGACGTGTTTTTCACGGAAAAGATATAATAAAGTGAGGCGGAAAATCCGTCTTGTTTTTTACAACCATTTTGTAATACAACGCAGTTTTTTTGCAGTAAATTCCTATAGGAGAAATTATGTCAGACAGATTCAAACCCGCGGCGCAGATCTTAAAAGATCACGATTACGACAGCGCCAAGTTGATCCCCATCTTGCAGAAAGTGCAAGATGCTTACCACTTCCTGCCGGAAGATGTGATGCGTTACATTGCTAACGAACTAAAAATTTCGCCCGCCAAAGTGTTCGGCGTGGCGACGTTTTTTGCCCATTTTGCTATTACGCCTAAGGGAAAACACATCATCCGCGTCTGTAACGGTACCGCTTGCCACGTAAAAGGTTCGGCCGGTATCATTGATGCCGTCAAAAAGAAACTTAAACTCAAAGACGGCCAGGAAACTACCGAAGATTTACTTTTTACCTTGGAATGCGTTTCCTGCTTAGGGGCGTGCGGGTTGGCCCCGGTTATGGTAGTGGACGAAGTGGTCCACGGCCAAGTCACTCCGGCCAAAGCCGAAGAACTTATTGACGAAGTTATCAAAGCGGAGGCCAAATAAGTATGGCAACAAAAGACATTGAAAAAATCGCAAAAGATTTTAACGACGCCTATAAAAATATCAAACACCGTATCGTCATTTGCGGCGGTACCGGTTGTATTGCGGGCGGTTCGTTGGACGTATACAAAGCCTTTCAGGCCGAAATGGAAAAACGCGGCGTGGCTTGCAGTGTGGAAGTAACCAAAGGCTGCCGCGAAAACTATTTAAGTTTAAGCGGTTGCCGCGGTTTCTGCGCGCAAGGGCCGTTAGTGAGCGTAGGCGATATCTTCTATACGAAAGTAAAAGTAGCCGACGTTCCTGAAATTATTGAAAAAACCTTGCTCAAAGGCGAAGTCATTGACCGTTTGTTGTATCACAACCCGGCTAACAACCAAAAATCCAAAACGGTGGCTGAAATTCCGTTCTACGCCAAACAAAAACGTATTTTGTTGGCCGATTGCGGACGCATCAACCCCGAAGATATCAACGAATATATTGCTCACGGCGGGTATGCACAAGCCAAACGCGTATATACGGAAATGACGCCCGAACAAGTCTGCAAAGAAATGATTAAATCGGGCCTTCGCGGACGTGGCGGCGGCGGTTTCCCTACCGGTAAAAAATGGGAATTCGCCCGCATTGAACCCGAAGGTAAAAAATATGTAATTTGTAACGCTGACGAAGGCGACCCGGGTGCTTTTATGGACCGCTCCGTAATGGAGGGAAACCCCAACGCTGTATTGGAAGGTATGATGATTGCCGCGCATGCTATCGGTGCCGACGAAGGGTACATCTACGTTCGTATGGAATACCCCTTGGCCATTAAGCGCGTGCGCAAAGCCATTGAACAAGCCGAACAACTCGGTATTTTAGGCAAAAACATTTTCGGTTCCGGCAAAAACTTCAAAATCAACGTCATGGAAGGTGCCGGGGCGTTTGTCTGCGGTGAAGAAACTGCTTTAATTGCCTCTGTGGAAGGAAAACGCGGTATGCCCAAAGTCAAACCGCCGTTCCCGGCTCACAGCGGGCTTTTCGGTAAACCCACCGTTATCAATAACGTAGAAACGTTAGCCACCGTTGCCAAAGTGTTGGAAATGGGCGGCGAAAACTTTGCCAAAATCGGTACACCCACCAGCCCGGGTACCAAGACGTTTGCCGTAACGGGCCATATTGCCAACACCGGGCTTGTGGAAGTGCCGATGGGTACGACCTTGCGCCAAGTCATCAATGACGTGGCCGGCGGTACGACCAATAGCGACGGCACCGTCAATCCCGAAGCCTTTAAAGCCGCTCAAATCGGTGGTCCTTCGGGCGGGTGCTTAACCAAAGAACATTACGATGTTCCGCTTGATTTTGATTCCTTGAAATCGGCCGGTGCCATGATCGGTTCGGGCGGGCTCGTCGTCATGAACGAGAAAACCTGTATGGTCAACGTGGCGCGCTTCTTCTTGGAATTTACCAAACGCGAATCGTGCGGTAAATGCGTACCGTGCCGCGAAGGTACCGATCAAATGTTATCGTTACTTACCGACATTTGCGAAGGCCGCGGAACGATGAAAACGCTGGAAACATTGGAAGATTTAGCCAAAGCCGTGCAGAAATCTTCGCTGTGCGCGCTTGGAAAAACGGCCCCGAACCCGGTGCTTTCTACCTTGAAATACTTTAAGGATGAATACCTCGCGCACGTCGTAGAAAAACGTTGCCCGGCCGGTGTCTGCAAGGCCTTAGCCAGTTATGCCATTGACCCCGCCAAATGCAAAGGATGCGGGATGTGCAAACGCGCCTGCCCGGTGCAAGCCATTACGGGCGCAGTAGGTAAACCGCACGTGATTGACCCGAAAAAATGTATCAAATGCGGTAGTTGCAAATCTACTTGTAAATTCGGCGCGGTGAAAGTCGGCGCATAAGGGAAGAAACTATGGAAAACGAAAACTTTGTTTTAATTG
>CACXER010000039.1 GCA_902766765.1 uncultured Elusimicrobium sp.
ATGTTGCGCATAGTTGCCATTTGCCATTTTATATTCCTCTTGCGCTTGTACAAAGGAATGAAGCATGGTCAATGCTTGCGTGGCTTTACTTTTTTCTACGGCTTTTTGATATTGCGGCAACGCCACCGCCGCCAAAATACCGATGATAAGTACAACCACTAAAAGTTCAATTAGCGTAAATGCTTTTGTGCTTTTCATAGTGTTTTTCTCCTTATTATTTTTTGCCAACACTTTATTATTGTTTTTTTTTTTTTGGGGGTTTGTCAAGTCTTTTTTTTCTCTGACGATAAAAACACATAAAAAACACGCCCTCAAAAAAGAGAGCGTGTGTGGTTTTATAAAACTACCTGATTAGTAATTTTCCGGGCGAATCATAAAGTACGCTTGCGGGTGGTTGCATACCGGGCATACTTCGGGGGCTTTTTCGCCGATGACTACGTGGCCGCAGTTGGCGCATTCCCACATGACGATACCGGCTTTTTTGAACACTTCGTTCGTTTCTACATTTTTCAAGAGTTTGCGGTAGCGTTCTTCGTGCATTTTTTCAATTTTGCCGACGGCCTCAAACATAAAGGCCAATTTATCAAAGCCCTCTTCTTTGGCTTCTTTGGCAAATTTAGCATACATGTCGGTCCATTCGTAGTTTTCGCCGTTGGCGGCATCTAACAAATTATCCGTTGTCGTGGGAACTGTATCGCCGTGCAGGGCTTTGAACCACAATTTGGCGTGTTCTTTTTCGTTATTGGCGGTTTCTTCAAAAATTTTAGCAATTTGAACAAACCCTTCTTTTTTCGCTTTGGAAGCGTAGTACGTATATTTGTTGCGAGCCTGAGATTCACCGGCAAAGGCGGTCATCAGGTTTTGTTCGGTTTTTGAACCTTTGAGTTCCATAGTTGTTCTCCTATTTTTACAAACATACAGTGCGTTACTCGCGGCACCGTTTGCAAATTCCTTTATACTGCAAATTGATTTGACGCACGTCCCCGCATAAAAATGCTTCTTTGAGGGGGAGCATCATGTGGTCTAAATTATAAAAGATATCATACACCTCACCACAATGGGAACAAATAAAATGTGCGTGGGGGCGCAAATCGCCGTCAAAACGCTCTTTGGCGGGCATACCCACCCGAATAAGAAGTTCCATCTTCTCTAACGAAGTCAGCGTGCGGTACACCGTATCTAATGATACATTGGATAATTTATGACGGACTTGTTCAAACACTTCCTCTGCACTCGGGTGCGAACGAGAAGACGCCACCGTTTTGAAAATTTCACGACGTTGGTTGGTTACACGCAGCCCACGCCGGCGACATTCTTTTTCAAATGCCGTCAAACGCGAATGGACTTCTTGGGGGGTAAGTATTGTTTCCATGGCTTATCCGTAATTTTTCCTAAATAAGTATATCATATTTTCTTACCGCGTGCGGTTCTTTTTTTGCTATGCTATTACTAAGATGACTACACCCTCTTTTTACCATACGGCTATTATCGGCGCGGGAGCCAGTGGGCTTTTCTGTGCGGGCAGTTTTGACGCGCCTAAAATTATATTGGAAGCCAATACCCGCCCTGCCCAAAAAGTAAATGTCAGCGGTGGGGGAAAGTGTAATTTTACTAACCGCTTTGTATCGGCGGCCGATTATGATAGCCAACGTCCTCATTTTTGCAAAAGCGCCCTGGCCGCTTATACGCCTCTTGATTTTTTGCGTATGCTGGAAGAACAGCATATTGTCTGGAATGAGCGTGATAACGGACAATTATTTGCCAATCGTTCTTCCGATATTGTGCAATTACTTCTCCGGCGGGCCAAGGAACACCGGACGACGCTGGCTTTAGGGGTGCGCGTATTAGATATTGAGCCCATGACAGGGGGCTTCTTACTCCGTACTTCCAAAGGGCCCATACACGCCCAATATGTAGTACTGGCCAGCGGAGGGCTTTCGTTCCCGGCGCTGGGAGGAAACGGTTTTGGAATTAAAATCGCCCGTAAACTGGGGCTTTCCGTTATTCCCCAACGGCCCGTTTTGTGCGGACTGACATTCCCCAAAGA
>CACXER010000040.1 GCA_902766765.1 uncultured Elusimicrobium sp.
CGAACTCTCGATACGGTTTCCCGTATGCAGTCTTTCCAGGACTGTGCCTTAAACCGCTCGGCCACCTCTCCAAAATCGGTGTGCGGTCTAACTACCTTTTTATTATAGCAAATTAAAACTAACTTGAAAAACGGCACCGACAGTTATCAAAGTTTCCACGTACGCACTTGCCAACCGAACAACCGCCCCAGCAACATGAGCGGCGCCACGATGAGTACGCTAAACAAAATAACCGCTACCGTAACTAAAAACCCGACGGCTAACACTACAAGTCCGCCAAGCACGCCACTCGTATCACCTTGCGGTCGTGCGTGTGGTTTAGAAGAAACGGACGAAACAATTTGCCCCGTTTCATCTAAAATTTCCGGTTCAATAACTTCGGGATTTTGTTGCGGCATATCGTTTATACTTATTATTTTACGCGGTGCGGATAGACACTATCTTGCGGACGCCATTTGGCAAGCACCTCGGCAAACGCACGTGCTTCCCGTTTGGCCCCTTCCAAATCGTGCAAGCGGTAATTGCCGCATTGCCACGCGTGTTCGGCCCCGGGAATCGGCCCTTCAAAATTAGCAATAAACAAAAAGGTTTCGCACAATAAGGACACCGCATCAGAGGCTTCCCATGTACCGGCAATCAACAAATCAAAACCGGTTTGGCACCCCATCGGGCCCCAATTCAACACCTTGTCTGCCCAAGAAGAATGTTCGCGCAAGTAGACGGCCCCTAAATGTTCCAGCGTATGAATCACAGCCGGCGTCATCGGCGTTTGGCGGTACGGGGCTTTGAGCCGTACATCAAACGTGGTAACAACTTTCGGGCCGACTTCATCACGCCGGGATACATATACCCCCGGGTTTAATTTTTCATGGTCTACTTCAAAACGGACGACTTTATTCATACGCAAACTCCTTGGTTAGTGCAGTTAAAAGCGCCCATGTACGTTCAAATCCCGTGTACGCCATGGTTCCCCAAAAATCTTCGTACTGTGCCATATTGGTAGTTTCCTTACCGGCCACATCGCTGATAAGACGCATGCTTAAAAAGGGCACATTATAACGATAACACGTTTGTGCCACCGCGGCCGATTCCATATCGCACGCTAACGCCTGCGGAAAATGTTTCAAAATGCCGGCCACGGCTTTTTCGCCGGAAATAAACTGATCGCCCGTGCAAATGAGCCCCACGCGCACGGCCTGCGGATTTTGTTGGCCTAATTTTTCAGCCGCGGCTAAAAGTCGTTTATCCGCTGTAAAAAAGGTAGGCAGTTGTTGCACTTGGCCATAATCGTTTCCGTCCCCACACCATACATCGTGATATACATACCGTTCACCAATCACCGTATCCATGGTTTTAAGCGACTCTTCCAATCCGCCCGCTACTCCGGTATTGATTAAGCAATCCGGCGAAAAATGAGTAATAAGCTCCAACGCATTGAGCGCCGCATTGACTTTGCCCATACCGCTACGCGAGAGGATAACCTCGCAACCGTTCAAAGACGTCCGGGCAAATTCAAACGGACCAAACTGCTGCCGGGCCGGTTCGGGTAAACGTAACAATAATTGTTCTTCTTCGCGCTGCATGGCGCAAATAATACCTATTTTTTTCATAAATATTCCTACATTCTAGCCATGTTGGTTTCGGCGAAACTGCCGTATTAAATCAAAAATCATTTCTATATCTTTTTTAGATAATTGTACCACTAAATGCGTTGTATCATCTGAACTAAACAAACCAATCAGGCTATCAAGTCCTCCTGTTTTGTGTATGCGAATTCCTTCTACTTTTAAAGCATGAAAAAATAAAAGTGTTTTTTCTTCAAATAAATAAGATGAATAATCTAAACACAACGCTTTCCCCAGAGCCCCTACAACCAACTTATCCGGGTAAATATCCAACCGCAACACTCTGTTGCATTTAAAAAGACCGATATGACCGTTTAAAAATGTTAATTTTTTTAACGGACGGGGGTAGTTGTTCTTCCACACGCTATAATCATCCGGAAACACCCGCGAGATTAAGCATTTGAGGTTGTACAACACAACTATCATCCATACTATAAAAACAACAAAAAACGCCCACATTCCCCGCAATCCTCGTAAATAAACCTTACCTTGTATATTATAACATTCTTTTATTCTTAGCAAATCTTACTTTTGCCAAAAATAGTACAATATATACAGGTTACGCGTGAAGTCACATCACGCAATTTTAACAACCGAGGAAAAATTATGTTACCCAAAGCGTATGAACCGCAAGAAGTAGAACAAAAACTTGCCGAAAAATGGCAAAATGCAAAACTCTTCGCCGCCAAAGGCGATAAAACCAAAAAACCTTTTGTTATCGTTATTCCGCCCCCCAACATCACCGGTGCTTTACATATGGGGCATGCCTCCACTAACACGTTGCAGGACGTTTTAATCCGCGCCCACCGTATGTTTGGGGAAGACGCTTATTGGGTGCCCGGTACCGATCACGGCGGTATTGCCACCCAAAACGTGATTGAGAAAAAACTGGCCAAAGAAGAACACAAATCCCGCCACGATTTAGGGCGTGAAGAATTTGTCAAAGTCATTTGGGAGTGGTACAACGAATGCGGCAACGCCATTTACACGCAATTTCGTAAAATGGGTTGGGCCTTGGATTTAAGCGATATCCGCTTTACGATGGACGAAAAACGTGCCAAAGCCGTTTATGAGTGTTTCAAACAATGGTGGGATAAAAAATATATCTACCGCGGCAAACGTTTAATCAACTGGTGCGTACGTTGTTCTACGGCCTTGTCCGATATTGAAGTGGAACACGAACCCGAAAACGGAAAACTGTGGCACCTACGCTATAAGGGAGAGGACGGCTCGGACGGCATCGTCATTGCCACCACCCGCCCGGAAACGATTTACGCAGACGCCGCTATTGCCGTCAACCCCAAAGACAAACGCTTTGAAAAAGTCATCGGGAAAAAAGTCATTATCCCGCTGGCCAACCGCGCTATCCCGATTATTGCCGATGAAGCCGTAGAAATGGAATTTGGAACGGGGGCCTTAAAAATTACTCCGGCTCACGATGCTACCGACTACGAAGTCGGTAAACGCCACAACTTACCTATCATGACGGTCATCAATGACAAAGGCAAAATGATCAACTGCCCCGAGAAATACCTGGGTATGGACCGCGATGTTTGCCGCAAAGAAACCGTTAAAGATTTAGACGCGGCCGGACTTTTAGTCAAAGAAGAAAAATACAACCACGCCGTCTCTAAATGTTACCGCTGTCACAGCACCATTGAGCCGTTTATGAGTGAACAATGGTTTGTGAAAATGGATAAACTCGCCGCGCCGGCTATTGAGGCCGCCGAGTCGGGTAAACTGGCGTTTCATCCGGCTAACTGGAAAAATCCGTTTTTGAATTGGCTGAAAAATATTCAAGATTGGTGCATTTCGCGTCAAATTTGGTGGGGGCACCGCATCCCCGTATGGTACTGCCGTCATTGCAGCGGCAAAGGGCTTACTTTTGCCACCGACCAACAAGGGCGCGAACAACTCACTAAAGTTTCGTTTGAAGATGGAGCCAAGCCGATTGTTTCCTTTGAGAAGCCCGAAAAATGTCCGCATTGCGGTGGCCACGACCTCGTGCAAGACCCGGATGTATTAGACACCTGGTTTTCTTCTGCCTTATGGCCGATATCGGTATTCGGTTGGCCGGAAAAAACCGCTGACCTGGAACATTTCTACCCCACTTCCGTGATGGTAACGGGGTATGAAATTCTTTATTTATGGGTAGCGCGCATGGTCATGACCGGATTGGATTTTACCGGCAAATTACCGTTTAAAGACGTCTATCTCAATGGTATCGTGCGCGATAAGAGCGGCCAAAAAATGAGTAAATCCAAAGGCAACGTCATTGACCCCTTGGACATGACCGCCAAATACGGCACGGACGCAGTGCGTTTTTCGCTCCTGATGCAGGCCGTTCCCAGCAAGGACATTCCGTATGCTGAAGAAAGCATCACGGGTGCGCGCAACTTCTGCAATAAACTGTACAATGCCTCACGCTTTATTTTAATGAATATGGAAGGCATCAACGGGCCGCTTGCCATGCCTACCCAAGTAACCGAACTGGCCGATAAGTGGATTTTAGACCGCTTTACAAACGCCATTAAAACGGCACGCGAAGGCATTGAAAAATACAACTTAGCGCTGACCGCCAACACCCTCTATCACTTCCTGTGGGGCGACTTCTGCGATTGGTACATTGAACTGGCCAAGCAACGCTTTCAGACGGAAGAGAAGGAACATGTCATGGCTTTATGTGTCAACATTTTGTATAACACGCTCAAGGCCTTGCACCCGCTTATCCCGTTTGTCACGGAAGAAATTGCGGCGTCTTTGCGGCCGTATGTGGGCGAAACGGAAGAATTTTTACTCAACCAAACGTATCCGCAATTTAACGCGGCCTTGTGCAACCCGGAGGCCGTGCGAAAAATGGACATTATCCAAGGTGTTACACGGGTAATCCGCACGATACGTTCGCAGTTTAACGTACCGCCCGGCTTGAAAATTTCCGCCGTCATCACAGCCAAAAACGAAGAAGATTTGACAATCGTTCGCGATTTCGCGCCGTACATTAAACTGATGGCAAAAATTGATAATTTGACCGTTGAAACCAACGCTAATAAGCCGTCCCAAACGGCTACAGCCGTGTTTGAAAACATTACGGTTTACGTGCCGCTGACGGGTTTAATTGACTTTGATAAAGAGCATAAACGCTTGGACAAAGAACTGGCCCAAGCCAAAGCCAATATCGCTTCGCGCCAAGCGCGTTTAAGTCAGGAAAACTTCCTTAAACACGCCCCGGCCGAACAAATCCAAAAGACAAAAGATGAATTGGCCGCGGCCGAGTTAGCGTTAGCGCAAGTAACCGCTGCCTTGGAGGATTTAAACTAATGAAAAAACTTACCACACTATTACTCGGGCTTTTACTACCTATCGGTCTATGTGCCCAGGAAGATTGGAAAGCATTGACCCGCTACGAAAAAGCCCCCATCAAAAAGCAATTGGCCGACAGACTCATGGGTTACGTCAAATTTGATACGCAATCTAAAGTATCCGGCAAAGTGCCCAGCACCAGCGGCCAACTTCAACTGGCCAAAGCCCTGGCTAAAGAATTAAAAAAGAACGGAGCCACCAACGTCAAAGTGGATAAGTTCGGTTTAGTAACCGCAGAAATTCCATCCAACTTAGCCCAACCGGCTCCCACAGTGGCGTTCGTTACGCATTTGGACAGCGCCCCGGGTTTTGCTTCGCAAAACATTCGTCCGCAATTGCATAATTATAAAGGAAGTGATATTGTTATCAATGCGGCGCAAGGACTTACGCTCAATTCATACAATGCCCCGCAACTCTTGCGCGCTAAAGGACACGATATTATTACGGCTTCGGGCAATACCATTCTGGGGGCCGACGGCAAAGCCGGCGCGGCTATTTTGCTGACTATGGCCCAATATTTTTACGACCATCCGCAACTACCCCACGGCACTGTCAAGTTGGTTTTTTCGCCGGATAGTTATACGGGAACAGGCATCCGCCATTTAGATACCACCGCGTTAGGAGCCGACTTCGCCTATACGCTGGATGCGGGCGAAATGGGGCAACTGGTGGACGAAACGTTTTCCGCTAAAACTTTCAAAGCCGTTTTTGAAGGCAACCGCTCGGTAGATATCGGGAAAGCAGCCTCTTTGCCGTTTGCCGATAATATACTTATGGCGTCTGACTTTCATACCTTATTACCTCGCACCAAACGGCCGGAAACGACCGCTTACAAAAACGGATTTATTTATGTAAGCGATATTATTACCCAAGGTAACCATACCGAAGTAACCGGCATTTTGCGCGCTTTTTCCGAACAGGAAATGGAAACACTGACGCAAGAAGTTTCTCGCGCGTTTTCAACCGTAAAAAGTTTGAATCCAAAAGGGAAAAACTTTTCGCTCACTTTTGGTGGTCAGGACAAAAACCTCCAACAAGCCATCCCCCCTTTGTCTTTACGCAAGGCGGAAGAAGCCATGCGCGCGGAAGATATTACCCCCGTCCGTACGGCTTCCCGCACCACCACAGACGGCGCCCGATTGGCTGAAAAGGGGCTGGCGGCGCCGGGGTTATCTACCGGATTCTACAACAACCCCAGCACGTTGGAATACGCTGACGTGGACTCTATGGAAGCCGCGCTGCGTACGGTACTACGCTTGACCTCGCTGTGGAGCGCACAACCGGTATCCGCTCAATAAATTTTCGCCAGACTGCCAAAACCGCCCCGGACAACCGGGGCGGTTTTTTATACCTAGAAAAAAAATAGGCCCTTTGGCCCTTGCAGATTTCGTTGCAGATTATTACAATTAGGATATATTACTATTAAAATAAGGAGCAAAGAATGAAAAAACTTCTGATTGTTGTTGCCGGTTTTCTACTCGCGGGCGTTGCTCAAGCAGCCCCCTCCACCAACATCCTGCAGTACGTGCAACGGGCAGTAGCCGCCAGACAACTGGGGCATCCGAATGATTTAGCCGCAAGCAATAAAGCATTAGCCGCCAAATATCGCAAAACCATGTTTGGACGATTTTTAACATACGTAACCTATAACAGCCAAAGTAGTTATAAAGAAGAAATCACCTCCGGCCAAATTGAAACCGCCAAAAAACTATTTGAAGAAATCAAAGCCATGGGATATACAGACGCCCAACTGTCTGAACATTATTATCTCTTTGTGCGTGTGCCGTCCAACTTACCCAAAGGCCAAACGGCTCCTATTCTGGGATTCAGCGGGCATTACGACGTCACCCCGGAAGTAGCCGCTACCGGAATTAAACGGGAAAATTTACAAATCATTGAAAATTACCGGGGCGGACCCATTGCTATAGGCAAAAATCCGGATGGCAAGTTGGAAGTGTTAGACCCAGACACCGAACGTGATGCTTATTTAAAAGAACTTCTCGGCCAAACCATTGTTACTGCCGATGGAAAAACCAACTTGGGAGCAGATAACCGTGCCGGACTGTCTATTTTAATGACCACCCTACAAGTTTTAGCTGAACACCCGGAGAAAAAACACGGGGAAATCCAACTTGTTATCGCCCCAAACGAAGAGACCGGGGGCGCGGGCGATTATATCAAGGAAGTCCCCTACCGCCCGGAAATTGCCTTTGACTTTGACGGCAATGTAAAAGGCGAACTGATGACGGAAAATTATTACGCCTTGCAAGTAATATGCGATGTAAAAGGAGCCGAAGGCCACCAAGGCCATGCGGTGGAAGGTTCGTATTTAAATCACGGTCGCCCCTCTTCCAAATTTGTAGATTTAGTATATCAGGATGCCTCGTTACCTACCCGTTTCCCCGGCAACAGCCTCATTGCCGATGAACCCAGCGACATTGGCGACTGGGTACGCCTGCCCGAATACAGCACCGGACGGCAAGGATATATGGATGTTCATATAACGCGCCTTCAAAATGACACTACGCGCGTAGATTTCCGTCTGCGCAGTTTTGATAAAACGGATCTTTTGCAACTGCGTGATTTTATTTTTGAAACGGCCCAGTCCTTGCAAGCACGCAGTAAAACCTTCCGCGACCCGGCCACCGGGGAAGTACGGAAAAAATTGGTGATTTCCTGCACCGAATCCTTTACCTATGATAACATCCGCGACAGCGCACATCCGGCCTCGCTCAAAATAGCCACCGCCGCATTTAACGCCGCCGGAGTTACCATGCGCCCGACGTATGAACGCGCCGGAACGACAGGAGCCATCTTTGCCGTGCACGGCCCGAATGATAAACCGGAAGATATTATCGTCGGCTCGTATATGTTATTTACCGGACAAAATAATATGCACTCGTATGCCGAATGGCTCAGCGAAAAAGATATGTATGAATCCTTCTTAGTCGGTTTAAATATCGTTGACCAAGTGGTAGTACAATTAGGAACGAATAAATAACTATGAAAATTTTAATTGCAACCGAAAACCCCAACAAATTACGGGAGTTGCGGCAAATTTTGCCCGCTAAACTTAAACAAGGCACTCCGTTAGAATATGTCAGTCTGCAAGATTTTAAAGGGCTTACCTTACCGGCTGAAACCGGTAGCACTTTAGAAGAAAATGCCGCCCAAAAAGCATTGTATGCGGCTAAACAAACCGGGCTTATGGCCATCTCGGACGATACCGGGCTAGAGGTGGAAGCCCTTAACGGAGCACCGGGTGTACATACGGCCCGCTATGCCGGAGAAAACGCCGATACCGATGAAAATAATCGTAAGTTACTCAGCGCCTTAGAGGGTAAACTTCTACCGCAGCGCGCGGCACGTTTCCGCACGGTGGCGTGTTTAGCCACCCCGCAAGGCGACGTGCGTACGTTTGAGGGTGTACTAGAGGGTTTTATCGGCTTTGGTTACCGCGGCAATAACGGCTTTGGCTACGACCCGATCTTTATGGTGGACGACGGCCAAAAGGCATTAGCCGAACTAACCGAAGCGCAGAAAAATAGAATCAGCCATCGCGGTAAAGCATTCAAAAAACTGGCCGCGCAACTGATTGCAGAAGCACCCACAAAAAAATAAGTTTAAAGGAAATAAAAACCCCCGCCACTCGGCGGGGTTTTTTTACTGGACCGCTGTTTTACAAACAGCCCGTCCTAAATCTGTATATCCCGTACACGTTATTTGATTAGGCTGATTGGAGTGTTCAAACCAAACCATATATATAAACTCCGCGTTATTATTGCAGGCCGTTGCGTCTGCCGCCCCCGTACGCGGACAATACACCACATACGTATACGCACTTCCCACGGCAGTTCCCAACAAATTGATATAAAACATATCGGTTAATTTGCCGTTACTGTGCGAATGTAGCGCTTCGGTAATGGATAAATCCAATTCGGTATCGTTGGCTGTGTAATATCCGTTCGCCAAGTAATACACTTCTTCGGCAGCTTTCAAATCGGCCAATAGCGGCTTGACGGCAGCCAATCGGCTTTTGGCCACGGCCACTTTATATTGCGGCAACGCCACCGCCGCAAGTATGCCGATAATAAGTACAACCACTAATAATTCTATTAGCGTGAATCCTTTTACACCTAAACTCCCTTTAAAACCACTTTTCTTTTGCATATATATCCCTCCACAGGAATTTAATACACGTTTATTAAAGCAAAAAAAAAAACAAAGTCAAGCATTATTTTTCACCGACGGAAAACAACGCAAAAAGAAAATGGTAAAATATAGATATGGATTCACCCTTTCGCATTTTAGCCAAAGATCCCTCGTGCAAAGCCCGCACAGGTATTTTATACACACGCCACGGCGCGGTACATACGCCCGTGTTTATGCCCGTAGCCACGCAGGCGTGCGTCAAAGCGCTTACCGACGAAGATTTGAAAAATGCCGGGGCGGAATGTTTACTTTCCAATACCTATCACTTATATTTGCGCCCAACGACAAAAATTCTGCAACAAATGGGCGGCATCCATAAATTCATGCATTGGAACGGCAGCGTACTGACCGACTCGGGCGGATTTCAAGTATACAGTCTTTCCAAATTCCGCAAAATTACCGACGAAGGAGTTACTTTTCAATCGCACCACGACGGCAGCAAACATTTGTTCACGCCGGAAAATGTAATTGAATTTGAGAGTGAAATCGGTTCAGACATTTGGACTATGCTAGACGTATGCATTCACGCCAAAGACCCGTCTAAACACGACGCCCGCGAAGCACTAAATATTACCAAACGCTGGGCCGAGCGGGCTGCGCGCGCCTACGAAAAGACCGTTCCCGTACAACAAATTACTCCCCAACAAGACGGCTCTTTTTCCGTCGGTAACTCATTATTATTCGGTATTATTCAGGGCTCTATTTTCCCCGATTTGCGCAAAGAGGCCGCCTTGCACATGGCTTCGTTGCCCACACACGGCTATTGTTTAGGTGGGCTTTCCTTAGGTGAAACATTGGAACAAATGAACGATGCTGTTTTAGCCGTAACCGAAAATTTACCCGAAGAAAAACCGCGCTATTTTATGGGGCTTGGTACTCCGGTAGAAATGTTGAACGCCATTGAACGCGGCGTAGATATGTTTGATTGCGTATGGCCCACACGCGTAGCACGCAACGGCATGGCTATGACCAGCACCGGACGCGTCAACATTAAAAATAGCGAGTACCGCACCCAAGAAATCCCGCTGGATCCGGGATGCGATTGTTACACGTGCCGCCACTACTCGCGTGCGTATTTATGTCACTTGTACCGCTCGGCGGAACTTACCAGCCACCGCTTGATGAGTATTCACAACATCCGCTTTTTAATTCGCCTCATGGAACGCGCCCGTCTGGCCATTGCCGATGGCAAATTCCAAGCGTTTAAAGATGAAGTAATAAACACCTACTTACAAAAATAACTATGCACTTTATTGATTCGCACGCCCACTTAAATGACCCCGCCTTTGACAACGACCGCGATGAACTGATTGCGTCGCGTTTACCGCAAGCGGGACTTTGCGCCAGTATAGAAATTGCGTGTGCCCCGGATGAATGGCAACAGGCATTTTCGCTGGTGGATAAACACCCGGGTTTTATCGGGGCGGTGCTGGGGATTCATCCGGAATATGCCCCCAAATACGGCCCGGATGAAGCGGCCCAGTTACCCACGCTTTTACAAGATAAACGCACGCTTGCCGTGGGCGAAATCGGCCTGGATTATACGTGTTTGGAAATTGCCCCCAAAGAAGTGCAACACCGCGTGTTGGAACAAATGCTTACCCTGGCCAATCAAACGCAAAAGCCGCTTGTGTTACACGTCCGGCGCGACGCGGAAGATTACGCCGCTTATGACGACACTTTTTCTGCCCTTACACACAGTTGGAATAATACTTCCGCTACGGCTTCCCCCGGTGTACTGCACTGTTTTTGTGCCCGTTATGAAGAAGCCAAAAAAGCATTGGACAAAGGATTACTTCTTGGCATCAATGGTTGTTTTACATACAAGAAAAACGAATATATCCGCGAGGCGGTCAAAAAAGCAGGGGCGGATAAAATTATCTTGGAGACCGACTGCCCGTATTTATCCCCACAAGGAAAACGCGGCACCCGCAACGACCCTTCCAACATTCCGCTCATCGCACAATTTGTGGCTGATTATTTGAATATACCGTTGGAAACCTTGGCCGATCTTACCACCCAAAATGCAAAAAAGTTGTACGGGCTACCGTAAATTTGTTATAGTGCATTAAAGAGGATTTATGAAGAAAACAATTTTATGTATCATAGGCGTCTGCTTGGTATTAGTCGGGTGTACTTCTAAAGAGCAAGACGAAAAAATCCAACGATTTTGGCAACAACAATACAACAACGTTGCCCGTAAATGGGTAGCCAAAAACCCCACTTTTTGGCAGAAATTTTTGCCGGCTTCGGTCACCGAATCCGGGGGCACTTATACGAGCACTTTTCCGCGCCGCCCTGCCGCTACGTCTCAAAAGCGCGCGGCCACTCCCCGCCCGAAAAACACCCCGCAAGTATTAGACATATCGATGGAAGGGGAAGCATTCCCGGGCAAGGCATCGTATGCCGAGCGCGTGCGCATCAAACAAGAATGGACCAGCATTCAAGAAAACAACCAAAATGCGTTGCGCGATCTTCAAACGACTTTCGGGAATGATGTAAAAGACAAAGCATTTTATATTACGTTTGAAACGGAACGGAAACTTAAACAAGAAGCCATGACCGTACCCAATTATAAGACCTATCTAACCAAACAAAAAAGAATCCTTGCCGAGCAAGAAGAAGCCCTTAAAAAACTAATGGAACAAAATAAAGGCAGTCTGCGGCGTGTACGTAAAACGTCCGGTGCCCAATAGTCAGTAACTCTTTTTCATACTCCGGCCAAGCAGCCGGAGTTTTTTTATTCCAAAAAGCACTTCTCTTTTTCGCTGTAAAATGATATGCTAGTGTTTTCAAGTAGTACTTAAAGGAGAATTATTATGAGAATGCTTGACATTATTATTAAAAAACGCAATAACAAACCGCTCACGCAAGAAGAATTTAATTTTGTAGCGCAAGGGGCCGCCAAAGGCACCGTGCCCGATTATCAACTCGCCTCGTTTTTGATGGCCTGCTTTCTAAACCCGCTCTGTGATAAGGAAACGGCCCTATTTACCAAAGCCATGGCGCACTCCGGCGGACGGTTAGATTTCAAAAAGATTACTAAACTCCCCAAAGTAGACAAACATTCTACCGGTGGCGTGGGCGACGGGATTTCGTTGGCCTTGGCACCGCTCGTGGCGTGTGCGGGCGCGGCAGTGCCGATGATGTCCGGCCGCGGGCTTGGGCATACCGGCGGCACGTTGGATAAACTAGAGTCTATGAAAAATTTTAATGTGCGTGTGCCTGTCAAAGACATTTACAAACAAATTAAAAAACTAAATGTGTGTATGTTCGGGCAAACCAAAGACCTCGCCCCGGCCGATAAAAAATTATATTCCTTGCGCGATGCGTCCGGTTCTGTAGAAAGCCGCCCGCTGATTGTGGCAAGTATTTTATCTAAAAAATATGCGGAAGGCGTAGACAGTCTTTTGATGGACGTAAAATACGGCTCCGGCGCGTTTATGCAAAAGTTGGAAGACAGCCGCAAACTCGCCCGCGCGCTCGTGGCAACGGCTAAACTGCTCGGTTTAAAATGCCGCGCGCTCATTACGTATATGGACCAACCGCTTGGCCGCGCTATCGGCAACGCCAACGAAATGCGCCAAACCGTTGAAATTTTAAAAGGCAATAAAACCCTCGCGCCGGACTTTTACGAATTACTCGTAGAAGAAGCCGTGCAAATGTTACTTATCAGCGGCGCACAAAAAGACGCTAAAAAAGCACGCAAACTGGTGGAAGAAAAAATCGCCAACGGCGAAGCCGCCGCCAAACTGCGCGAAATGATTAAATGGCAAGGCGGCAATCCGGCCGTTGTAGACAAACCGGAAGTATATTTTAAAGATGCTAAATTAAAATATGAACTCAAAGCCGATAAAAATGGCTATGTGGAACACATTGATGCCAAAATTGCGGGTTGTGCGGCGGTATTACTCGGCGCCGGACGCAACACGATGGAAGACGCTATTGATTACGGTGCGGGAATTTGGCTGAACAAAAAATGCGGCGACGGCGTGAAAAAAGGCGACGTGATTGCTACCATTTACGCCTCGGACAAAAAGCGTTTAGACGCCGGAGTCGCGTTATTCAAAACGGCTGTCAAAGTAGGGGCAAAAAAACCGGCCGCGTATAAGATTGTAAAAGAAGTGATTAAATAAAGTAGGTATTAAGAAACCCCCGCTTAGTTGAGCGGGGGTTTTTACATATTCTACGGCATAGAAAACACATTGATAGTACTGCTTGAATCGGTTGCTTGTTGGGTTCCCTGAAATATTTTTCTACAATAATCCCCCGTATTCAGTTCAAACACAATTCCACTTGTTTTACGTTCCGTGCAAGAAATTTTCCCATTGTATTGCCCGTCGGCATCTAAAGTTGCCTGAATAAAACCGGCCCCTTTATACTTGCCGGATATACGGCCCATATATAATTGTACCGCTCCGGTAGTATCTTTGTATAACTGCAGCGACCAATCCGCATTGGATTTGGTGTCTAACGCATAATTATTCCATTTCGTTGTTCCTGTCCACGCAGTCATATCCATATCCAAATCATCTAAATGGGCGGGGGGCTCCCCGGCTGCCATGCGGTAAACCGCCACGGATTGCCCAAGCGATTTTAACACAGTAAGCGCTTGTGTGGCCCGAGATTTTTCCACCGCCTTTGTATATTGCGGCAAAGCCACCGCCGCTAAAATACCGATAATTAAAACTACCACTAATAATTCTATTAGCGTAAATCCTTTTACATCTAAAATGCCCGACAAACTACTTTCTTTTTTCATTCGTACCCCTCCATGTAAAATAAGTATATGCAAATTTTAGTAAAAAAAAAAAACAAAGTCAAGTTATTTTCCACTTTTCTGACGGCAGAAAAGTTCCAAAAGACCGCCGCCTCAGGGCACCACAAAAAGCACTCCAATCGGGAAAATTTATAAACTCGCTTTCGCTCAAACATATAAATTTTCTTTTCCGATTGGACGCTTTTTGTAAACGGTGCTAAAGAGGCGGATTACAACAACAAGAATATAGGTCAGGTGCTAACTTGACATTTGATATCACACCCGTAAAACATTTGTTATAATAGGAGTATGAACTGTATATTTTGCGGCATTGCCGACGGCTCTGTAAAAAGCCAACTGATTTATGAAGACGAAGACGTGGTGGCCTTCAAAGATTTAAACCCGCAGGCCCCCACCCACTTGCTGATTATTCCGCGCAAACACATTGCGCGCTTGTCAGAGGCTGACGAAAAAGATGCCCTTTTACTGGGAAAAATCTTGCTCGTGGCCCAAAAATTGGCCAAGCAATTTGACCTAAAAGACTTCCGCCTTGTTACCAACAACGGCAAAGGTGCCGGGCAAAGCGTGGACCACCTCCACTTCCATCTCATGGCGGGGCGGCGGTTTTTGTGGCCGGCCGGCTAAAAATAAGATATAATATATAAGAGTAAGATTTTCATTTTAAACTACTGGCCGTAGAAGGTGGTGAATAACGTAATGGTTTTCGTAAAAGTAAGAGATGCCGAACACTTGGAAGAAGCGTTGAAACGCTTTAAACGCGAGTGCGAAAAAAACGGCATTTTGCGCGAAATTAAAAGACGCGAAACGTACATGCCTCCGAGCGTAAAACGCAAAATCAAATCGCAGGAAGCCCAACGCCGCGCCCGCCGCACCAAACGCAGACGTTTTTAAGTAGTACTGCACCACAGGCAATAGTCCGGCTTATACCGGGCTATTGCCTGGTTTGCTCTAGTCAAAACAGGTCGCCCAGTGATAGACAACAAAGTTATTGAACAAATCAAAGACAGGTTGGATATCGTGGAGTTTATCCGCCAGTATGTGCCCACGCTCAAACGAGCAGGGAAAACGTACAAAGCGTGTTGTCCGTTCCACCACGAGAAGACCCCCTCGTTTACGTGCAGCAGCGAGAAAGGTTTGTTCTATTGTTTCGGTTGTCAGGCCGGGGGAGACATCTTTGAATTTTTGATGAAGATGGAAAACCTCTCCTTTAACGAGGCAATTGAAAAACTGGCCGATTTGGCCGGCGTAGAGTATAAACCGCGGCAGGATACGTTTTCTGTAGAGGAACAACGCCGCGCCGGGGCCCGGCAAGTTTTAGAATTTGCCAAAAAGTTTTACCATAAAAATTTACTCAGTTCGGAAGGAACTTACGCGCGCGCGTACGTGAAAGAGCGTCATTTATCCA
Source organism: uncultured Elusimicrobium sp. (assembly GCA_902766765.1). Taxonomy (GTDB): domain Bacteria; phylum Elusimicrobiota; class Elusimicrobia; order Elusimicrobiales; family Elusimicrobiaceae; genus Avelusimicrobium. The sequence continues at coordinate 15,383 of CACXER010000040.1, forward strand.
AAGAAACGTGCGTCAAGTTTGAACTGGGCCTGGCTTTTAAAGAACCCGCCGCCTTAGCGCGCGCGGCCCAAAGCGCGGGCCACGACGCGGCGAACCTGAAAGAAGCCGGGTTATGTTTGCAAACCGATTACGGCTTGCGAGATTATTTTAGAAACCGCTTGATGTTCCCTATCATCAATCACCGCGGCGACACCGTGGGATTTGGCGGACGGATTTTAGGGGAGGGCGAACCGAAGTACTTGAACTCGCCCGAAACGGTATTGTTTACTAAGTCGCATGTATTGTACGGACTGAATTTTGCCGGGCCGGCCATCCGCAAAGCCGAACGGGCCATTTTGTTAGAAGGATACATGGACGTAATCGGCTGTCATCAAGCCGGGATAGAATATGCGGTGGCACCGCTCGGAACCAGTTTAACCGAAGAACACGCGCGGCTGCTCAAGCGGTACACAGAAAACGTCATTTTGCTCTTTGACCCGGACGCGGCCGGAATAAAAGCCGCCTTGCGCGGCTCGCTGATACTTATTAGCCGCGGACTATTTGTAAAAATTGCGTCGTTACCGGACGGATTAGACCCGGATGAATTTATCATCCGCGACGGCAAAGAGGCCTTTGAACAGATTTTAGATAGTGCCGAAGACGTAATTGCGTTTCACGTGCGCCAGCAAATCAGCCGCTGTGCCCAGCCGCTTAGCGCGCAAGACAAAACGCATATCGTTACGGAACTGGCCGAAGTATTAGCCCAACAACCCGACGCCATTGTTCGGCGGGAATGGGCCAAATACGTGGCCGAACATATCGGCGTAGATGAACAACTGGTTTTGGCGCGCACACGTACACCGCAAACGCAAAAAATGTTTGCACGCACGGCCCCGAAACCGACGGCCGAAATGCAATCGCCCGCCAACTCGGCAGAAGAAGAATTACTGGCGTGGCTCTTGCGTGCGCCGCAACAAGCGGCCTTATGCGGGGAACTGACCGAGCAAGATTTTTCGTCCGCGGGGGCGTATGCGTTGTTTCGCGCCGTGTGTCAGGCCGCGCAGGACGGGGCAACGGATCAACAGTTAGTGGAACAAGCGGGGGCGGCGGTGCCGTCGTTGTCTAAGGAATTAGTCAAATTGGCACTCGTGCAAACACCGCCGGATTTTGAACCGCAGCGGGATATTGCCGCGTGCGTAGCGCGCATTAAACAAAACGGCGTACAAAAGCGCTTAAAAGAAGTGCAACATCAGATGAAAATCGCAGGTGCCGGCAATGTACCGCCGGAACTCATTAAAGAATTTATGTTGTTACAAACGAAATTAAAAAAGTAGTTGAGGGAGTTATGGCATCGGGAAATAAAGCGTTAAAAAATTTATTGGAAGAAGGAAAAGAGAGCGGATTTGTAGCCCTGGAAGACTTGAACCGCTCCATTGCCGCAGCGGATATGACCGCCGCCGACATTGATGACGTCATGGATACCATTGACGACTTAGGCATCCAGGTCGTAGAACAAAAGAAATTTAAAGCCTCTGCGCAAGATAAAGAGGCCTTAAATGAAGATTGGTCGTCCTCTTCCATGCCGGATATTTCCAACTCTATTCGGATGTATTTGTCCGAAATGGGCCGCGTACCGCTACTTACCCGAGACGAAGAAATCACCCTTGCTCGCAACATCCGCGAACGCGAAAAGGAACTGCGCAAACTCGTACTAGAGTCCCCCATTACCATGCGCGAAATCTGCAACTGGGAAGAATTGGTGGACCAAGAAGAAATGACTACCAAAGAACTCATGCCGCGCGGTAAACGCACCAACCGCGAACTCTCCAACATGCGCCGCAAACTCAAAGACGCCGCCACGTTTATCGGCAAACGTGAACAGGAAATTACCAAACTAATGCGGGAAATCCGCGAAGGGAATTTGTCGGATAAACGCCGTAACAATGCCATTGAAAAGATGGAAGCCAAACAAAAAGAAGTCGTGGCGTGTATTACCAAACTTAACTTAAACCAAAATAAAATTAAACGCTTGACCAACAAAATCAAAAATCTGGCCGACCGCTTGCGCGAAACCGCCAACGACATGCAGCGCTTTGACGACTACTTTGGCTCGTATAACGAAGTTAAAAAACTCGTCAACAGTTTTAAAAACCGCAAAATCACGGAACGGGATTTTAAAAAGAAAACTAAATTTACCTTACCCGAATTGGAGCGTGCCCTTTCCAACATTGAGGACGTGCGCCGCCGCCATAACCAAATGGTGGAAACACTCCCCATGTCGGAAAAAGAATTTTTGGCATTCAACGACCGCATTACATTCTTTGAAAATATGATTTTGCAAGATAAATTAAAACTTATCAAAGCCAACTTGCGTCTCGTGGTGTCTATTGCCAAAAAACACGTCAATTCCAACTTGGAACTCTCCGACCTCATTCAAGAGGGCGGGCTGGGGCTTATGAAAGCGGTAGAAAAATTTGAATACAAACGCGGGTTTAAGTTTTCCACGTATGCTACGTGGTGGATCCGCCAAAGTATCAACCGCGCCATTGCCGACCAAGCCAACACGATCCGCATTCCGGTACACATGAAAGAGTTGGTTTCCAAACTCACCAAAGTAACCAACAAATTCCGCCAGGAACACGGCCGCGAGCCCACCTTGGAAGATTATGCAAAAACGTTGCGCTTGTCCATGGAAAAGGTCAAAAGCGTACTGAAAATCATGCAAGACCCAATTTCGCTTTCCACACCCATCGGCGAAGATGAAGACTCCAATTTAGAGGACTTTATTGAAGATAAGAACGGGCCGGATCCGACCATTGCCGCGGCGGATTTCCTGCGCAAACAAGAAGTAGCCGATGTACTGGCAACCTTGTCCGAACGGGAATCTAAAATCATTAGTCTGCGCTTCGGGATTGATTCGGGCTATCCGCGCACGTTAGAAGAAGTAGGCAAGATGTTTAACGTTACGCGTGAGCGCGTGCGGCAAATTGAGGCCAAGGCCATCCGCAAACTGCGCCACCCCAGCCGTACGAAAATGTTAAAAGATTACCAAGAGTAATTAAAGTAAGATACAAAAACCCCCGCTTTTAGAGCGGGGGTTTTATTGTCAATTGTTATAGCCGTAAAGTCCGTACGCCGTTACCCCATTGCTAGACCACTGATAAGTACCCATAGATTTACACATTTGATTTGCAACCGGAGTATATGCGGCACATTGTCCGCGGGCGCCCGTTCCTAATACATGTCTATAAATTAAAAAAGTAGAACCATTATTACGCATTTCTCCCATTACACCTCTTTCATCACCTGAATTGATAGGATAATTCACATAAACATACAAATCCCCTTTATGGGTATAATCGGCCGGGATATCAAGAGAGGTCGCATGTACAACTTCCCATCCTCTTGGTTCTTGAATGGCTAATTCATCAAAAGTAGTAGCATATTCCCCGTTTGCCATATAATAACTTTCTTGGGCTTTCATTACACCGTCTACTAAAGGGCGCAACGTCGCAAATTTACTTTTCATAACCGCCACCTTGTATTGTGGCAGAGCTACCGCCGCCAAAATACCGATAATTAAAACCACTACTAATAATTCAATCAGCGTAAATCCTTTCGTCTCTAAAATTCCCAACAAACTACTTTTATTTCTCATGCGTATCTCTCCACAGGAATTTAATATATGTTTGTTAAACCAAAAAAATCAAGAAATTTTATACTTTTCTATAAACACAAAAATTACAGAGTACCTTTGGCTTCCACTGCCGCGCATAATTTACGCTGAATGGAAGATGCGCCTTGCCCTTGACGTTGGCAACGAATACGAGCCGGATCGTCCACGGTAATGAATAATTTATAAACCTGTGTTTCCCCATTATTAGGGGTACGTTGTGCCAAGGCAATGTATCCAACAGCACCACTCCCCGTAGGGGAATAAATAAAATCTTTGGTACGAATACGTTGTCCGCCCCAACTAGTATCTATGGTCCCCGGGATCTCTATATCCAACACATTTAAATCACTTATGCCAGCATACTGCCCATTAGCCAGATAATAGGCCTGGTTAGCATTAGCAATACTGCGCAAGATAGAAACGGCTTCTGCCATACGTGTCTTTTCTACCGCTTTTTGATATTGCGGCAGCGCCACCGCCGCCAATATGCCGATAATTAAAACCACTACTAGTAATTCTATTAGCGTAAATCCTTTTGTTCCTAAAAGACCCGACAAACTACTTTTATTTCTCATACATGTTCCTCCACAGGAATCTAATACATGTTCATTAAATCAAAAAAAAAAAATAAAGTCAACCCTTTTTTGTGCCTTTTAAAAAAACAACGTCCCGGGGTAACTCCGGGACGTTGTTATCCGTTACGTTGATAAAATTATAATTTTTCTATTTCTTTTAGCCATATTTCGGCAGTCGCATCGCTGGGCATACGCCATGCGCCGCGCGGGGAAAGCCCCACGCTGCCCACCGCTGGGCCGTCAGGCATACACGAGCGCTTGAATTGCTGGCTGAAAAACCGCCGCATAAATACGTGCAACCATTTTTTAATGACCGTCGCCGTAAACCGGCTCTTAAATGCGTATTGCGCCAGGTAATAAATTTTAGCGGGCGTAAATCCATACCGCAAGAAGTAATACAAAAAGAAATCATGTAGTTCATACGGTCCGACTAAATCTTCCGTTTTTTGTGCAATTTTTCCGTTTTTGGCGGGCAATAGTTCCGGGCTGATCGGCGTATCCAACACGTCTTGCAAAACGCGTTTTACGGCCGCACGGGTTTCTTGCGCGCACACCCACGCCACGAGTGAACGGACCAACGTCTTCGGCACCCCCGCATTGACGCCGTACATCGCCATGTGGTCGCCGTTATAGGTGGCCCACCCAAGCGCCAGTTCGGACAAATCCCCCGTTCCAACCACAAGCCCGCTCGTTTTATTGGCCAGGTCCATCAGAATCTGCGTACGCTCGCGCGCTTGCGCGTTTTCATAAGCGGCGTCTTTCACTTTTTCATCGTGTCCGATATCTTTAAAATGTTGCAAACACGCTTTTTTGATGTCCACTTCGCGCCGTGTAATCCCTAAATTTTTCATGAGCGACTGCGCGTTTTGATACGTTCTGTCCGTCGTACCAAACCCGGGCATGGTAACGCCTACAATATTTTTGCGCGGCCAACCCAGTTTATCAAAAGCGCCTACGGTTACCAGGAGCGCCAACGTGGAATCCAGCCCACCGCTAATTCCAAGAACGGCCGTTTTAGCGTGCGCGGCTTGTAAACGGGTTGCCAGACCGGTCACTTGAATAGTAAAAATTTCACGGCAATTTTCGGCCAGTTTTTCACCTTGCGGCACAAACGGAAGCGGCGCAATTGAACGCGTCAGAGACACCGGTTTTTTGATGGGTTCCAGTCCGCTTTCTACCGTCAAATACGGCGCTTGCATCTCTTGGGCACTGTCGGTGCGGAACGCCGTATCACGCCCCCGGTCGGCCCGCAGGCGCTCTATATCCAGTTCCGTAGAGATCAGTTGTTCCGTCGCAGAAAACCGCTCAGCACACGCCAGCAAGGTGCCATTTTCGTAAATCCACGCAGCTCCGTCAAATACAAAATCCGTCGTAGATTCCCCCTGCCCGCACGACGCATACACATACCCGCACCGGCACCGAGCCGATTGTTGGGCTACCACCTGTTGTTGGTAAACCGCATGTTCCACCAACGCGGCTTGCGCCGATAAATTACAAATCACATCGGCCCCTTGCAGCGCGGCCAAAGAGGACGGCGGCACCACTGTGTTCACCTCAGCGCCGATTTCCATGCCGATTTTAACGCCCCCTACGTGAAATAATAAATCCGTTCCGGCGGGCACGATTGCTCCGCATAAGGTTACTTCGCCGCCGTTCCAATCTAACGCGGAGGTAAACCAGCGGTTTTCTTCCCCCGTCAGATACGTTTTGGGCACGACCCCTAAAATTTCTCCGCGGCAACAAACCACCGCCCCATTTAAGAGTGCATTTTTCGTACGCACCGGGAGGCCCACCGCAAACAATACCGGGAGCGTCCGCGTCCGGTTGAGTAGGTCAGCCAGTTCCCGCTCGGCTTGTTCCACAAGTGTGGCCGTTAAAAACAAATCGCCACACGTGTAGCCCGTTAAACTGAGTTCGGGGAACACCGCCACACGCACGCCCTCTTTGGCGGCGCGGCGCACTAATTTTTCAATCGCCGCCGCATTAAAGGCAGGGTCGGCCACGCGTACTTGCGGCACTCCGGCCGCTACTTTTACAAAACCGTATTTATCCATAAGTATCCTCCGGGTTTTTATATTGTAATAATTCCCGTGCCATTTGGCTATTATTGAATAGAAATCACTTCATATCCGGCTTCTAAGACGGCCTGCTTGAGCACCTCATCGGGCACTTCGCTAGCAGCTTCTACAAGGGCCACTTTACGCGCCAGGTCCACCCGGGCTTGCACCCCGGGGATAGCATTGAGTGCCCGCGCTACATGCGCCGCACAATGACCGCACATCATTCCTTGAATCCCTAATGTTTTATGCATAACTCCCCCATATATTAGTATACTATTTACAAGTCCCCAGGAGAAATTCACATGAAATTATCCGTCGTTATTCCCGTATTTAACGAAGAAAGCGTCTTGCCGCTTCTGCGCACACGCGTGGAGCCGGCCGTTCGCGCGTGCACAAATGATTACGAAATTCTCTTTGTAAATGA
>CACXER010000041.1 GCA_902766765.1 uncultured Elusimicrobium sp.
CCAAGGGCACAGACAATACTTAACGCAAATTAAAATCACGGATATCCAGTTATAAATTGGGAGATAAACAATGGCACATACAAAAGCACAAGGTTCCTCCTCCAACGGAAGAGACAGCCACGGCCAACGTTTAGGCATTAAACGCTATGGCTCCCAGTTTGTAAACGCTGGGGAAATCATCGTCCGCCAACGCGGTACCAAATTCTTGCCCGGTACCAATGTTTCGCGCAGTAGCGATGACAGCCTCTTTGCCCGCGTCAGCGGTGTCGTGACCTTTGAATGGGTCCGCAGAGGCAAACAACAAATTTCCGTGTACCCCAAAGTTGCGGAAACAAAAGAAGCCAAAAAAGCGCCTGCTAAAAAAGCCGCGGCCCCCAAAGCCGCTGCCAAAAAGGCGCCCGCTAAAAAAGCCGCTAAACCGGCTGCTCAAAAAGCGGACAAATAAACTTTTGGCCACACAAAGCGGCAGGAGATTTCCTGCCGCTTTTTTATTTGAATAACATATCGGCCGCCGCGCGCCGTTAGCGAGGATTTATGCAATCAGGCAGTTTTTTAGACCGTGTTAAAATTTACATCACCGCCGGAAAAGGCGGCGACGGCTGTTTATCTTTCCGCCGCGAAAAATTTATTGAGTTCGGCGGCCCCAACGGCGGTTGCGGCGGTAAAGGCGGCGATATTATTTTACAGGCCGACCCAAATCTGACTACGCTTTTGGAACTTGCCTACAACCCACACATTGAAGCGCAAAACGGCGAAAAAGGCGGTACCTATAATAAAACGGGCCGCGCCGGAGAGGATAAAATTGTGCGCGTTCCGTGCGGAACGATTGTACGGCAAGACGGAGAAATCATTGTAGATTTAACCAAACCCGGTCAACAATTTGTAGCCGCCAAAGGCGGTATGGGCGGCCGCGGAAACCAATCGTTTAAGACGAGAAATAATACCGCGCCGCATATTGCCGAAAACGGACAACCCGGAGAGGAAGCCACGCTGATTTTGGAACTAAAAATCTTGGCCGATTTAGGGCTTGTCGGTTTTCCCAACGCGGGCAAAAGCACTTTTTTAAGCCGCATTTCCGCTGCGCGTCCGCGCATTGCCGACTATCCGTTTACAACGCTCAACCCCAATTTAGGTGTTACGTTACATAAAGGTATCAGTTTTGCCACGGCCGACATCCCCGGAATTATTGAGGGCGCCAGCGAAGGCAAGGGGCTCGGGCACCAATTCTTAAAGCATATTGAACGCACGCGCGTATTGTTACACTTAGTAGACCCCGACGGCTTTGACGGTATGAGTGCGGAAGAATCTATCAAAGTCATTGAAAAAGAATTAAAAGCATTTGATAAGAAACTCGCCCAAAAACCGCGTTTAATTGCCGTCAATAAAATGGATTTGCCATCCGCTAAAAAAGTTTACGAAACATTAAAAAAGAAGTTTAAAAAACAAAAAATCTTTTTGATGTCTGCCGCCACGGGTGAGGGTGTGCAGGACGTATTGGATGAGATCGTAAAAATCTTAGCGGCGACGCCGGTGGAAATTATAGCGCCCGAAGAAAAGAAAGCGGTTACACACAAGGTCGCGCCGATTTTTACCATTGAACACGACGAAGACGGAATTATTTATATCAAAGGCAAAAAGATAGAAGAATTTATCGCCATGACGAATTTTGCCCAGCCCGAAGCCGTGACACGGTTAAAAGGAATTTTCAAAAAAATCGGCTTAGAAAAAGCACTCAACAAACTCGGCGTGCAAGACGGCGATACGCTAGTTGTGGGCGGGCGCGAATTTGAGTGGAACGGCGACCTGGATGAGGAAGCCCCCACCCAACCCGAACACGCGGGTTATAAACGCCGCGCCACCAAAGCCGAACGTTTAGCCAAGAGAAAGGCAAGACGACAACAGAAAAAAGAAGATTAGTTTGAAAGAAAAACCCCCGCAACATCTTGCGGGGGTTTTTCGTTAACCTTATCTATACAAATAGGAACTTCCTGGAATGTATGTCTGTTTTTCAATCTGAGAACAAAAACGGCTTCCCGCTGTTAGTTGACGACACTGTATCTCTTTTTCTATGCTATTCCAAAAAAATCCGTCACACTGATACGGTCCTTCCGTCCAGACGGCCGTTATGTTTCCCTCTGTTTGCAGGTTGCTGCTCGTAATTAAAATCTCAAAATTTTTCCCTTTACGCACGGCATCTGTTCCCTGGGTAGTGTAACTGCATGTTTTTGTCCCCGTTTGTAACGGCAAATCTAAATCCAATTCATCAAAACCGTTCGGCCACGAACCGGTTGCCATGTGATATGCTTCCATGGCTTGTGCTATGGAGGCGGTAATTGTTTTGAGTTGCGTGTTGCGGCTTTTCCACACCGTTTTTTGATATTGCGGCAAGGCCACCGCCGCTAAAATGCCGATGATAAGCACCACTACTAATAATTCAATCAGTGTAAATCCTTTTGCGTTTAAACTGTCCAACAAACAACTTTTCTTTTTCATACATATCCCTCCACAGGAATTTAATATACGCTTATTAAAGCAAAAAAAAAACAAAGTCAAGCCCTTTTTGTGCCTTTAAAAAAAACATAAAAAGAGCGTGGACGCAGCCCCGGCAAGGGGGTTTTTTGGTAAAATAAGAGTATGATACTAGAGGGAAAAACCTTGGCCGCACAAATTCGCGCGCCGCTTGAAGAGCGCGCTGAACGCGTGCGCCGTCAGTTGCAACGTCCGATTTGTCTGTGTGCGTTAGGATCTAACGAAGACTACGCCGCGCGGTTGTACTTACAAAAAGAAGTGGCCGCTGCGCAGAAAATCGGCATAGAAACTCACATTTTTGATTTAAGTGCCGCCACACCGGCGGAGGGTTTTTGTCGTGCCATTAAGGCCCTAGCCAAAAACCCGACGACGGACGCCGTACTTATTCCGCGGCCCCTCCCCGAACAACTGGCCCAAAGTGATTTTGCCGATTTTTTAAATCCGCGCCAGGATATTGATGGAATGTCGTTATCTAACGCAGGACGTTTATTTCTGTGCAAAACGTGGCAACAAGTAGAAAATTTACCCGGGTTTGTACCGTGCACAGCCATGGCCGTTATGCGGTTGTTGGATTTCCATCATATAGAATTAGCGGGCAAAGCAGTAACGGTGATCGGCCGTTCGCCGACGGTAGGCCGCCCGCTTGCGCACTTGTTATCGTGTAAAAATGCCACGGTAACGCTGTGCCATTCCTATTCCGATTTGCCGCGAGCCGTCGCTCAAGCGGATATTATTTGTTCGGCCGCCGGATCCCCGGGGTTATTACAAACCGCCTGGCTGAAAAAAGGTTCTGTTGTGATAGATATTTCCACCAACTGGCAAAACAATGCACTCTGCGGAGATGCCAACGCGGAAGAATTGGCCGCGGCCGGCATTTCGTATTCGCCGGTCCCCGGCGGAGTCGGCCCGGTTACACTTGCAGTATTGCTAGAAAACATTATATTATCAGGTGAACGGAAATTAAAGGAGATTAAATGAAAACGCTTACTAAATTAGTATTGTTTTTACTTTGCGCCGGAATTTTGACGGCGTGTGCCTCTAGCCAAAAAGAGGACCCGCGCTATAACCGCAAAATCTATTTGACCGAAGAAGATTACATGGATGATTTATCAGCCGAAGCCGCCAAAGAACGCCGCGAAGCACCGCCGGCAGCGGAATCGGAATATATTTTTAATACGGTACCGGAAACCGACAAAAGCGTTTATTTTTACGATGAACGCCAACAACCCAAAGTGCCCGGGCAACCCTCCGACAGCGACTATAAAAAGGAAAAACGCCTCTGGCAAAAACCCAAACGCTACACGCCCGAACAGTATTACGGGATGCAAGGTGGCGATAGTGGTTCCTCCAGCGAAACGCAATACGATTACTAAAAGCTACGTTACACAAAAATTCCGCGTTCTTTCTGCACAAGAGCGCGGAATTTTTTTATAAAAATAGGTGGATTTTATCTGTAAAAATACCGTCGGCACCGTTTTGCGCCAGTTGCGCGGCGGCCGCCACATCATTGACGGTATACAGATAAACGCGCAAGTTGTTTGCGTGGCAGATCTGTGGAATTTCCGAAGTGAAACGTGTTTGGTTGATATGTACGCTTTCGGCGCGTAATGCTAACGCTTGGTTTACATCAAACGCGCGCGTAAGCAGTCCAATTCGTGCTTGCGGTGCGAGGGCGCGCAAACGGGTCAGCGTAGTATAATCAAAACTGGAAAATAAAATTTTCTGAAGTAAATGCGGCTGATTTTCCAACATAGCCAGCACCGCTTTTTCTATCCCCGGATACCGGTTATCATCATTTTTAATTTCAATGTTTAACAGTTCCAGCCCCGGCGAAACAACCGGCAAAATTTCTTCTAATAGCGGGACGAAAACATCCTCCGCACCAAAGGGATTTTGAAGCGGAATCTTTTTAAGTTCTTCGTAAGTCAAATCAGCGAGCAAAACATCTTTCCCGGCGGTAGATAAGAGCGAGTAATCATGGTGGACGGCCAAACGTCCGTCCTTTAGCAGGTGGATATCCAACTCAAACTTCCGCGCGCCTTGCGTATGGGCAAGCGCGAAAGCGGGAACCGTATTTTGCACACAAAACGTATTTGCGCCACGATGAGAAAAATAAATCATAGTTGTAGTATAGAAAAATGCAAGTACGCTACGCAAACTAAAAAATATCAAGACAATGAGTCGGTCGAATTTTCGCCAGCCGGTTGTTCTTCCATCGTTTCCGGCGCTGTTTCTTGCGAAGTTGTATTTTCCGCAGTCGGCTCTTCTTTGGTTTTTTTCTTAAACAAACCAAAAACTCCACCTACTGTTTTTTTGACAGCACGCGAGGCAAAATTGTTCGTTACCCCTTGCGCAACAAGCGACGTCACAGACCCCATCACGCTCATGTTTCCCGTCGGTTCGCTAACCGTCCCGCCGATTTTTAAGGTAAGAGGCATGACGCCGTCCGTTTCGTGTTTACCGGGAGCCGCGTGAACAGTCATGTCGATTTTTTCCGTGTTAAAATCGGTCGTACCGGACAAGTTAAAGGACATCATATTAGACACAAAATGCCCTGCTTTTACCGTAGCCAGCCCATTATCAAACTGAACATCCGTTACGAATTTATCATAAACCAGGGCGCCATCCATTTTGCGTGCGTGTGCAGGCACTTTTACAGGAACCAGTTCTCCGTTTTCATCAGGCACCATTTTGATTACTTCTTCGCCGTCTGATTTATCAAACGAACCCGCCAGGCCGCCCAACACCGAAAGAACATCTAAACTGTTAAACACTTTCCCCACTACGTTAAGCGACATAAATAATACCTTCATCAGCGCATTGGAATCGGTCAGTTTGTACAAATCTGTAATTTCCCCGTCAGAAACAGACAACACTAAAGAGCCATGTGCATTATCCATTTTAGGGGTAATGCCTTTCATGTCTAATTGAAAATTAAAATCTTTTCCATTCAAATACGGCGCATCCAGCGAACCGAATTTCACATCGGCTTTCGCCGTTAACGGCGGGAAAGGCCAGGTTGATTTTTCCTCGGAAACGGGTGCGGCTTTTTCCGCTACGATTTCTTGTGCGGCATCACCCGCTTGGGCGTTTTCTTCCGGAGGAGCGGACGGTAGAATCAACCGATCGGCCGCCGCTTTAAGATTGGCTACTAATTCTTGCGGCGTTTGCGTAAATGAAAAATCTGCTTGAATTTTCTCGCCGTTTAATTCGCCGGTAATACCTAAAACACCTTGTCCTTTCTTCCCGTCCATCTGCCCGTTTGCATCTAGCGTGGCGCGCACTGCCGCCAGTTTTCCTACCTGCGGCACTACTGCATTACCGTCACTCAATTCGCCCTGAACGGAAAGTTGTTTGTGCGTTACACGCGAAGCCATCGTCAAGTTGCCTGCTAATTTATAGGAAGATAAAAACAGCAATCCCTCCGCCAATTCGGCCAATTGCACTTTCAAGTTGGCCACCATATCATATTCTCCTCCGGCAAAACGCATAAGCCCGCCGGAAGTCAATTCCGCGCCGGGTAATAACAGCGCGCTATCTTCCAACCGAAGTTGTGCCTGTTCGCTGGAAAAAGCACCTTGCGCCCGTGCGGAAACGCGTTTGAGTGCGAAGGGGTATTCCGCCGGAACAAACCCTTCAAAATTTTCAGTGGAAAAATTTTCGCCGTGCAGCGCAAAATTAAACTGCGGATTTATAAAGTTACGTACGCTGCCTTCTCCGCGCAGACGCGCCTCTTTGCAGCGAAGGGAAAGAGAGGAAATTTCTACGCTGGCATTAGCCAAATCCAATTCTGCTAAATTGACCTTAGCAACCAACCCCACCGGAACTTGTAATTTTTGCTCGTTTTGTTGATATATTACCGAAGTATTAAAACGTACTTCAAACGGCTCGTCCCATGCAAAACGACGTACGGAAATGTCTGTTTGTTGCAACTCGGTTTGTAATTGAGTTTGTTTATCTTCATACGATATATACAAATTGCGGGCCGATAAAACATCTATACTTATAGAAAATGGCTTGCCGGAAGAATCTTTTTCGGCGGAAGGATCGGATGAAGTGCCGTCTGAAAAATCCACATTGAGTTTACCGTTCTCATCACGTACTACCCGCAACGATAAACCATTTACCTCTATCGCTTTTATTTTAAGATGCCCATACAACAGATGCCACAACGATACCCGCACCTGTGCTTGTTGCACATGGAACATCTCGCCAACTTCAAATCCGCCCAATTTAGAAAGAGCAAAATCTTGCACCGATACGCCGCGCAAGTTTAACAACGCATGGCCCAAACGCACTTCGCGCCCGGTGGCCTGGGCCAGTTTTTCACTGATTTTTTGATGCACCCACGCACGGGATGATAAAATGTGCAATCCGATATGTAGCCCCACCACACATACCACTAAAGACAATCCGGCAATAACAAGACGTTTGACCCACTTGTTTTTCATAATTTCCCTGCTTTATCGTGTTGTTTAGCGTGCGCTAAACTGTATTTGCATCCGCAATAAGTTTGTTGGTATAAGTTAAATTCTTTCACGAGCGCGCGGCGCAATTCCTCCAGCCCGCCTTTGCGCCAATCTTTGGCCCAATACGGTTTGCCCGTTTGCGCCCATGCTTTACGTGCGGCGGCATTGACTTGGTTAAAATCTTTATAGCGCGAAACCCCCAACACTGAAGTGAGCACATCAAAATCATGTGTCTTGGCATAGTCTTGCGCCTTTTTCAAACGCATATAAAAACAAACACTGCATCGTTTGCCGCGTTCCGGTTCGTTTTCCAATCCGCGTACGGCTTCTTCCCAACATTGGGGCTCATAAGAAAGTTCTACAAATTGTGCCCCCAACGCTTGGCACACACGTGCTTGTTCATCGCGCCGCTTTTCATATTCTTCCACGGGGGAAATATTAGGGTTATAAAAAATAACAGTCACTTTGACCCCTTGTTCTACCAGGTGTTTAATGGCCCCACACGAACAAGGCGCACAACAAGAAAGCACGGCTATTTTTTGGTATCCCATAGTTTATGACTCTTGCGTGGCGCGTTACATAACTTCGCAAATTTGAGGAGGGTTATCACTTTCGAACACTAAATACTGTTTCTTCCGGTGAAGTCCGACATCCAAGGGGATAATGCGAGAAACGGGATCTATTAAAATATGATCCACTTGCGTATGTCCCACCACCTGCCAAAGCGGGCTTTGGTCAAAAGAACGAACTAAATCCAATAAATCTTCCCAAAAAATACCGCCGAATTTATCCGTTCCGCACCGACTCACGCTAATGTTAAAAATAGGATGTTTGAAAAACTGGTGTTTGATAGATTCTTTAAAAATCAAATTGATAAGTACGGCCAGGTTGGCTGCACTGGCGTCGTCTAATTGCATTTGGAAAATCTTGTAAAGCCGCCGCGTAACTCCCGCATGCGTGAACAGATACCCCTTGTAAGCATACGCGGCGCGCAAGGCACCGCTTAAAACCTGCGCCGTCAGTTTATCGCGCAGGTGGATAGCCGCCACCCCGTCCAAACCGGAAATGGAGAAATTAGATAA
>CACXER010000042.1 GCA_902766765.1 uncultured Elusimicrobium sp.
TACTTTTTCAGCCATTGTTAAACTCCTCCTTATAAGGATCGTCGTTAATATTAACGTACACTAACGTACAAATCAAGTGTAATAAAAAAAATCTAATTTTGCAAGTGTTTTTTTTAGGCGGGTGTTCCTCGGGGTCTTTTTATATAGTACGCGTACGGGGTAAAAAATGGGCTTTTTACCTATATAATAGGGGAAAATGGTATAATCAAACTATAATATCTAAGGGGATTTTATGTACTTAAAAGCAATAGAAATTATGGGGTTTAAATCGTTCGCCGATAAATCCCGCCTGGATTTTGAACCGGGTATTACGTGTGTAGTTGGACCTAACGGTTGCGGTAAATCTAACGTGATTGATTCTGTACGTTGGACAATCGGTGAAATGAGTTGGAAAGCGTTGCGTTCTGCTTCCATGGTAGATATTATTTTCAACGGTACCGCCAAACGCGCTCCCCTAAACATGGCACAAGTGAGCATGATTTTTGATAATGCCTCACGCCAACTTCCCTTAGATTTTAATGAAATTACCGTTACGCGCAAAATCTTCCGCTCCGGTGAAAGTGAATACTATTTAAATAAAGTTCAATGCCGTTTGCGTGATATCCGCGATTTGTTTTTAGATACCGGTATCGGCGGCGAGGGCTATGCTATCATTGACCAGGGCGGTGTGGAAAGTGTGCTTTCCGCGTCGGCCGAACAACGCCGCGAGATGTTTGAAGAAGTAGCCGGCGTTTCCAAATACAAAGCCAAACGCGAAGAATGCGTGCGCCGTTTAGAGCGCGTGGACCTGGACTTGGCCCGTCTGGCCGACACGGTGGCGCTTATTCAAGAACAAATTAAAAAGTTAGACAGCGAAGCCAAGAAAGCGCGGCTGTATCAAAAATACCGTGAAGAACTCAAAGAAAGTGAAATTGCTATTTCCGTTTGCTCTATTAAAGAGGCCGATGCGCTTATTGCCAAACACACGGCCGAATTAGATCCCATTACTACCAAACAAAATGATTTGGAAAACCGCATCTCCGCGCAAGAGGGCGCGGCGGCGGCGTTGGACCTTAATTTAACACACAAACAAAAAGAGATGGCGGAGTTTAATGAAAAAATTTCTGCCAGCAAATATCAAGTTGGGTTGTTGGAAGGGGCTATTAAAAACTGTGATAACCTGACCGCCGAACTTACGGCGCAAATCTCCGCCTCCGGCGCGGAAGCCCAACGCGGGCAGAGCCGCTTACAGGAACTTGCCCCGACGATTGCCAAACTCAAAGAGCAACTTTCTGCCATCACGGCACAACTTGATCCCTTGCAACAAAATTACAATGAACAAATGCAAACCGCGCAAAAGTTGGAAAACGATTTGCGCCAAGCTGAAAGCGATTTGCAACATGCCTCTAGCGACATGATGAATTTGGTACAGAAACAAATGGAAGTTTCCAACCGCATTTCGTTAGAAGAATCATCTGCCCAACGCGAAAATGAAGATTTAATTGCGGCCGAAAAAATCAGCCAAACTCAAACGCAAGGACTTAACGAACAAGAAGAAAAATTAAACGAAATTTCGGCCCGCGTCCAAACAGCCCAAGCCGCCAGTGATAAAGCACGCGAAGAAATTACCCAGGGAGAAAGTGCTTTTCAAAAACTGCAACAAGAGCGCGGTACGCTCAACGAAAAACTCTCTGCGGTTAAATCGTCCGTCGCGGCGTTGAAAGCCAAGTTGGAAATGATTCAAACCCAAGGTAAGAACGACCCGTACTGGGTGGGGGCGCAACTGGTGAGTAAAAGCGGGCTTTCCGGTGTGAAAGGCACTTTGCGCAAGGCCTTGAAATATCCCGCCTCGTTAGGGGTGGCCGTCGAAGAAGCCTTTGGAAAATATTTAGATGCGGTGTTATGCACCGACGAAAAAACGGTGCAAGAAGCGCTTGCCCTCCTCAAGCAAAACGGCAAAGCGCGTGCTAAATTTATTGTACTTGCCAACGTTCCTACGGCCAAACACGACGCACCGGAAAATGCGCTTAAAAAGCAACTTTCCTATAAGCCGGAACTGGAAAATTTAGTGAACTACGTTATCGGCGGATACAGTTATCAAGACGGTACAGTTAAAGACGCGTTCTTTGTGGGCGGTGGGGCGGAAGATGTCCGTGCGCCCGAGGCCTACTGGGGCGAAGAAGAAACCGTCCGCGGCGAAATGGAAACACAACAAGCCGAAGAAGAAACGCTTTCCAAACAAATTATTGCTAATTACGACGCACTTAAAAAAGCCGAAGAAGATTTAAAAACCTTGCGTGTAAAATTGCAAGAAGCGGCTGTGGCGCTCAATACCGTGCAAAATGAACGCGCCAACCAAGAGCGTTTGATTGCCCAAACCAAACAAGAGTTAGCGCGTGCCGCCCAACGCAAGCAAGAAATTACCTTGCGGGTAGATAACCGCAAACAGACGGTCAGTGCGCTTAAAAAACAGTTGGAAGAACTCAAAAACAATCACGCGGCCACGCAGAAAAAAGGCGAAGAATTACGCTTAAAACAAGTGGAACTCCGCAAGCAGGCCGAAGCGTTAAAGGGTACCATCAATACGTTAAGTTCGCAACTCTACGATGTGCGTATTAAAAAGAATAATATAGAAGTGGACTTGAAATCTACGGAGTTTGAGTTTAACAGTTTAACCGACAGCGAAGGCAAACGAAACGAAAAGATTGCCTCTTCTAATCTGCGCTTAAAGAGTTTGGCCGAAGAAAAACTTTCCACCCAGGCCAAATTATCCTCCGAGCGCGATGCCTTGGCGCAACTGGAACTCACCGAACACCAAATGCGCGGCGAAGTAGAAGCGCTCAAAAAAGAATTTAACGATAAAACTACCGCGCTCAACGCCTGCAAGAAAGAATTTTCCGACCTGACTATTAAGAAGAATGATTTGGAAAATGCCCTTTCCAACGCGCGGCGCCAACGCACCACCGTAGCCAATAACTTATTTGAAAGTTGGAATATCACGCCGGAAGAAGCCCAACTCAACTATGGCGAGAAAACGGTGGATTACGAACGCGTGAAGATGATGCGCAAACGCATTGAAAACATGGGAGCCGTCAATATGACCGCGCCGGAAGAATACGATGCGCTCACCGAACGCAATAATTTCTTGAAAACCCAAATCAACGATTTGGAAAGTGCGAAGAAAGATTTGAAATCGGCCATCAACAAAATCAATCAAACCACGCGTGAAAACTTCCGCTACACGTTTGATCAAGTGCGTATGCACTTTAAGAATATTTATCAAACGCTTTTCCGCGGCGGGGAATGTGATTTGGTGCTGACGCAACCCGATAATTTGTTAGAAACCGGCATTGAGATTTATGCTCAACCGCCCGGGAAAAAACTACTCAACATTACCTCTATGTCCGGCGGTGAAAAGACGCTCACGGCGATGTCGCTACTCTTTGCGTTTTTTACGCATAACCCGTCTCCGTTCTGCATTATGGACGAAGCCGACGCTGCCCTGGACGAAGCCAACGTAGAACGCTACGTCAATTTGATTAAAGAGTTTTCCAAAACGACGCAATTTATCGTCGTAACGCACAATAAGCGCACCATGGAAGCCGCGCGGATGCTCTACGGAATTACCATGGAAGAAAGCGGGGTGTCCAAAGTAATGTCAGTCAATTTGGCGGACCGCACCAATCCGGAAGACGTCAAGAAAAAAGAGGCCATTGAAGCCCTGGCGGAGGCCTAATGCGAATCGGTGTTTTTTCCGATGTGCACGGTAACTTGGAAGCCCTTCAGGCGTGTTTGACGCGGTTGGATAAAGAAGGGGCAGAGCGGTTTATTTTCTGTGGAGACGTTATTGGCTACGGCCCGGACCCGGAAGCATGTGTCCAGAAAATTTTGCAACTTCCGCTACTGGCTTGTGTGTTAGGTAATCACGATGCCGCGTTAGATAGATCGGAGTTGGAATCTTATTTTAACTACGATGCCCGCCTGGCGTTAGAAAAAACCCGCAAGTTATTATCTCCCGGTTCGCTCTATGCGCTTACCACCTTGCCCGAACGAGTACAAATGCCCAGTTTCTGTGTAGTGCACGGCACGCCGGCTGACCCGATTAAAGAATATTTTTCCAGCATGTTGCAGTTCAAATCTAATTTATCATTGTGGGAAGGTTCCGTCTGTTTCGTGGGGCATACACACCTGTCTTTTTATATGAAAGGTACGGCACGCAATTGTACGGTTTCTTTGTGCAGTAAGGACGGAACGAAAATTTCACTTACCCGCCAATCGCGCTATGTCATCAATCCCGGTGCCGTTGGAAAACCGCGTGATAAGAACCCGCAGGCCGCTTTTGGTTTATGGGACACGAAAGCCAATACATTTACATTCTTGCGTGAAAGTTACGACGTGAAAAAAACGCAAGAGAAAATGCGTAAATACAAATTCCCCTCGTTTTTAATTGACAGTTTAGCCGTTGGTTATTAGGATTTTTTCCACCGGCTTAGCAAGGTGGCGGCGGCCAGACCGGCCGTGATACATAGCACAAATTCAAACGGCGCACGAAAACGTGCATACGCTCCAAAAAAGCACGATCCGATCAACCAAAAATATCCGGTGTATGTCATAAGGAACAGGGTGGCTAACCGCCGGGTTTTCCATAGAAAGATAAACCCGGTTATCCCCAGCAACGCCACGAGCCCCACCTGCAGAAAAGCAAGTAAAAAGAGGAATTTATCAGCGGCCGAACTTAGCCAGGGCCGCGGCAATATTCCGGTTTGGTTGAGTGTTTTTTCGGCTTGTTTCTCATCTTCATACCCAAACGCAAGACGTACCAAATGCACGTGATTGGTGCCCAGTAATGTTTTTCCGGCCCATACCGGTAAGTGTGTTAGTTTATGCCACTTGCTTTTTTTAAGTAACGGCGCGGCCAAGCGTTTATATTCACGCACTTGGTCGGGCGCCTGTCGGGAATTAAAGTCCGGCGGTAAAAACGCCAGTAGCATCCGTTGGGCTTGCGGCACGGAAAGATTACTTTGTTTGGCCACATAGTCGGCATTCCAAACGTACAGATTATACGCGCCGACGGACGTAAATCCGTTATAGCCGGTTTGGATGTGATTGCGTAATTGCCACGCACCAATGCCTACCACCAGCGGCAGGATGAAACAAAGGGCTGTTTGTTTGGCCAGCGTGCGTGATTTTTTATACAAGATAAAAATTCCCAGTAATACAAAACTGACCGGAACAAAGTAATAAACCGCCGGACGCACATAGACGGCCGCTCCTAAAAAAATAGCGGCGGCGAACATATCCCATACGCGCAGGGTTTGCAGCCACCGAATGGCGAAAAATACAAACCAAGCAAGCAAAAACACGCATACGGTTTCCGTTAGTACGGCAAACGAAAGGGAAAAATACAGCACACTTGCCGCGCAAAATCCGGCGGCCCACCGTGCGGCGGTTCTATCCGCCAAACGAAGTGTTGTTACATACACCGGAAGTAATAAAATCAGCGATAGTATATTTTGTACGATGACAATTCCCCACGTGGCACTATGCGTTAGCCATTGGGTTAGGGCTAAAAATACAGGATATCCCGGCGTGCGCATTAATAACGGCGTGGCGGAAACGGCTTCCCAAAATTGTCCGTATGTTAGCCACGTCTGGGCGGGATAAATATATCCCAGTGAATCCGGGAAAATGAGCGCTTGCTCGCCAAGCGGATTGATGAAATAAAGGTGGGCAAGAGCCAGCAGTTTAAGGAGCACCGCCGACACAAAAATCCACCACAAAATTTTATCTTGATACCATTTCATATGGGTAGTGTATCTAATCAGCATCTACTTTCTTTTGGATTAGCCACAAACTGATAAAAATAAGCCCCATGCCGACAAGTTCCGTGCCATACGGCCACCGGGCGCGGAAAATCATATCCGTTGCCATGGCAATAATCGGCGAGAAATACGTAACAGACGCCATGCGTGTAGCACCCCACCGTTGAATAAGCGCGACCATCAGCAAAAACGCCACAGCGGAAGAAAAAACACCCGCGCAGATGATAGAAACAATTACTTTGCCGCTAAACGCACTTACCGCCGGGAACGGCTCTAGTAAACCCGCAATCACGCATAGAATCACTGCCGAAAATAAATACTGGTGAAACGTATTGGCCTCTAACGAAACGGCGCGGCTGTCTACCATAATTTTTTTTGTCAGCACGTTCCCCAGTCCGTAACAAAGGGCCATGGCCAGCAAAGCCCCATAGCCCAATAGGGTCATTATACCGCCCGGGCCGTTGAGGGCCGTTTGCACTTTGAGCCACATCATAATCAGTAGCCCGATCAGCCCCAACACCACTCCTCCGGCTCGCCGCCAGGTAAAGCGGTCCACCCCTTTAAGTAAAATGGCTCCCGCCACAAAACTCCATATCGGCACCGTACCGTTGAAAATCCCGGCTACTGTCGGTGCAGTGTATTGTAATCCCCAGGACAAGGCCGCAAACGGCAGCAAAATAAGCAGTAGCCCTATCGTCCACGGACGCCACAGTTGACGCATGGGGCATTTTAAATTCTTGCGTTGCACACCGTAATAGACGACGAAAAACAATAACCCCGCCAGTACTCTGAAAAATGTACTCCACCAAGGCGGCAAAGCCTCTACCATATTTTTAGAGGTCAAAAAAGCAGTTCCCCAGCAAAGGGCTAAACAAAATGCTAAAAAGTAACTCATATTCTCTATTATAATAAATTACTTGCGTCCGGTAAGTCCGCAGGGGTGGCGTGAAATCGTATAATATATATAAGATGAAAAAGAGCATTTTAATTTTATTGGTTATTATGGTGTTGGCGGCAGTTTGTCTAATCCGTTTTTCCGCTAAAAAATCCGCTGTTCCGTCGGCAGTAGTAACGTCGGGATATGTGCCGTACACGCTGGTTAAACAAATCGGCGGAGGACTACTCCCTGTGGAAATGTTACTCCCGCCGGGGGCCGAACCGCATAGTTTTGAACCGTCGCCGGGCAGTATGGTAGCCGTACATAACGCGCGCGCATTTGTATACGTGTCCGACGCATTGGAGCCGTGGGCCAAAGACGTGTTGGGTGCAGTTGGAAAAAAGACGCGGGTAGTGAATTTAAGCCAAGCGGTGGCTCCGTCGCAAGACCCGCATGTGTGGATGGATTTTGGGGCGGTGGTAGATATGGCGCGCGCGCTGGAAAAAGCGCTTAGCGAAATGGACCCGGAGAATGCCTCTAGTTATGAGAAAAATCTAAAACAATTTGAACAAGAAGTGGCCGTGTTGGATATGGATTTTGCGCGCGCTTTATCTTCGTGTGAAAGCCGCGAGGTGGTGCATATCGGGCATTTGGCCTTTGGCGCACTTGCCAAGCGGTATCATTTGTCGCTAATGGCGCTGGCGGGTACGTCACACGATGGAGAACACTCTGCACAAAAACTCATTGATTTAACCAAGCACATCCGCGCCAAACATATTCAATCGTTATTTACCGAAGAAGCCGTTTCGCCGCGGCTTGCTCAAACGGTGGCGGCGGAAACGGGTGCACAAATTTTTCCGCTCTACACCATAGAAGATATTTCCAAAGACGATTTTTCAAACGGTGTTACGTACGCGCAACTCATGCGCCGCAATCTGGATAGTTTACAACAGGGACTTGTATGCAAGAAATAATCCGCGCCGAAAATATCACATTTGCCTATACGCGTGTGCCGGTATTGGAAAACATTTCTTTTACCGTGCACGCAGGGGATTATATCGGACTTATCGGTCCCAACGGTGGCGGAAAAACGACCTTATTAAAAGTACTGCTCGGTTTGCAAAAAGGGAAAGGGGAAATTTCGCTTTTCGGTACGCCACTGGCCAAATTTACCGGGTGGAATAAAATCGGTTACTTGGCGCAAAAAAGTCCGGTGGCACAGAGTCGCTTTCCGATTGGGGCCGAGGAAGTGGTTTTAATGGGGCTTCCCGGGCGCGGGGCCGGCGTCAGCCGCAACGAATTAAAAGAAGTATACGAAGCCATGCAACAAACCCGCACACGCAAATATGCCGGGCGGCTGTTTAACGATTTGTCTATCGGACAACAACAACGCGTTTTGCTGGCGCGCGCGTTAGTCAGTAAGCCGCAACTTTTAATTTTGGATGAACCGTCCACCGCTTTAGATGCCCAGTCACGCGAGATGTTTTTTGATTTACTCGGCGAACTCAATACCAAACATCATACCACGATTTTGCTAATTACCCATGATACGGGCGAAGTGGGAAAATATATTTCCAAATTTATGTATGTGGATAAATCGCTGGTGTTTTTTGGTACGAAGGAAGAATTTTGCCATTCCGCAGCGGTAGCCCAAAAACTAGGGCCCTTTGCCCAACATACCATTGACCATTTGCACAATACCCACGGGCATTGCCCACTCGGGGCGTCGTGTAAGGAGTGTCACCATGATTGAGTTTTTAAGTTACGGCTTTGTCCAACGGGGGCTCTTGGCGGGCAGTTTGGTGGCGGCGTCTTGTGCCTTGCTCGGAGTGTTTTTAGTACTCAAACGCTTATCTTTAATCGGCGACGGCATGAGTCATGTGTGTTTAACGGGGGTGGCGGTGGCGCTGCTGACGTCCACCAGCCCGGTGTATATGTCTATCCCGGTTGTGATGGCGGCGTCGCTGGTCATTATGAAACTGACGCAAAAATTCAAGATTTACGGTGATGCGGCTATCGGCATTGTCAGTGCGGCGGGACTATCTATTGGGTTATTGATTACGGCACTTGCCGGCGGATTTAATACCGATTTACTCGGCTATTTATTTGGCAGTATTTTGACGGTCACACCGGGTGAAACCGTATTGTGCGGTGTTTTGCTGGCCGTGGTGGCCGGAGGAATTGGGATGTTTTACCGTCTACTTGTAGCGACGTGTTTTGATGAATCGTTTGCCCATACACGCGGCGTGCCGACGCAGATGGTAAATACCGCGCTCGTGCTTGTTACGTCCGTGGCAGTGGTGTTGTCATTTAAGGTGGTGGGTATATTTTTAATTTCCGCTTTGATCATTATTCCGCCCGTCAGCGCGCTGCTCGTTTCGCGCACGTTTAAGCAAGTGTTGTGGCTGGCGGCCTCGTTTGGCGTAGCAAGCGTGTGGTTGGGCGTATATGGTTCGTTTGTGTTAAATATCCCATCGGGTGCAGCGATTATTTTAGTCAATTTAATTTGCTTATTTGCATGCTATGTTTGGAGTAGAGGAGTGAGCCGTGGTTAAGAAAAATGTACCCGTGGAGCCGCTACTAAAAGAACTGAAGAAATTATATCCCAAACATATTATCCCCTTGCACCACAAAAGCGCGTGGGAATTGTTATGCGCGGTCATCTTATCGGCCCAATGCACCGACGCCCGCGTCAACACCATTACGCCGCATTTATTTAAAAAATATCCTACCGTATACGATTTGGCCAAAGCCGATATCAAAGACGTGGAGAAAATCATTCACTCCGCCGGATTTTTTCACAGTAAGGCATTGTCTTTAATTGAAATGTCTAAACGCATTTGCGAGGTATACGGCGGTAAAGTGCCGCAAACAATGGATGATTTACTTACTTTGCGCGGCGTAGCACGCAAAACGGCCAACGTAATGCTGGGTGATTATTTCAAAAAACCCGCCGGGATTGTGGTAGATACACACGTCAAGCGATTATCGTTCCGGCTGGGGCTTACCCGAGAGACCGACCCGGTCAAGGTGGAAAAAGATCTTACTAAACTTATTCCGTACAAGTATTGGGGGTGGGTGGCGATTGCACTAATTTTACACGGCCGTAGCATTTGCCCCGCTCGTAAACCGCTGTGTTCAACCTGTACCCTCTGTAAGTTTTGCCAAAGAAATGGGGTAGCGTTTTCCGCATAAAAAACTATCTCCCAACACATCGGGAGATAGTCTGTAAAGAGCCGGTCAACTCGGCGAGTAATCAAGCTATAAGGCAAGCGGGTCATCAACAAGTAGGGCAAAGTAGGGTTTCTTCTCCGCTTCCTGGATAAAGATGACATAGCGGCCATCAAAATCGAAGTGACGAGAACGAACAATCCCGCGTGACGTGCCCATTATGGCTTCCGCCACCAACCTGACGCCTTCTCTATCCATCTTGAATTGTATGTGTTCCAGCGCCTTTGAGATCATACCTCCATTTTGGAGCCGGAGCCCTTGCAATTCGCTGAATTCCCGTTCTGTTTCAATATTTAATTTAGGCGCCTTAAATGTGTCTGCGGCTCCCAGGGGGGCTTCTCTCCCGGTTGACATTTTAGCCAACATCCGCTGGTACAGTTCCTCCAATGTCCCGGTTGCGTTCGTGCGGTACAAGTAAATCTCATCATTTTGTTTGGACCGCAAGCGAACGGCAAATTCTCCCGGGGAGTAGAAAAGCGGTTTAACCGACTCTTTCTGTTCCTTCGTTACCGCTCCGAAATATTCTATTTGGGAGCCTTGGGGGCCAAAAGAATCCTCTTCCACATCATTAAAGGCAGTCATGAACTCAAAATCTTTCTTCAACATGACATAAAACAGCGTACCGGAGGAATCCCATTGCATTTTATCCAACACCTGGCTTTCTTCGTTGAATTTTTCCAGGATATCTTTTTCCATTTCGCGTTTTAGTGCAGGTGTATTGCGCCCTTGTTTTGCGTAATACGATTCCTCGGACAAGTCCTGTTTAGTAAAGCCTTTTTTGTTCAAATCATATACTATGGGTGGGAATTCGCCCAAAGGTTGCGCAGGCCCTCCGAGTTCTTTCATAAAATCGTTCCAGAGCAACTGGAAAGCTCCTACCCAAATCTGGTTAGCAGCATCAGAGCGGCTGGACATCGTTGGCAAGACGTCTAGCGCCTGTTTGTCTTGGGCGCAAAGAGGAATAAGTAAGCCCGTTATAAGGACGGCTGATAAGCCAATTTTTCGCAAATTCATAATATTCTCCTTTACTACATGACATTTTCCGGTGATCATAGTATAAGAGTTTTCCGCAAAAAATCAAGCATCAGTCTTTCTCTCCGCCTTAGACTGCTGTATTCAACCTACACATTGGCAAGATTTTGTATTAAGAAAGGCGTAAAAATTAATTCAGCGTATAGGCGTACACGGAGTGATAATCTCCCAAGTACGTTCCTTTCATGATTTGGCTGCAATACGCCCCTTGTGATTTTCCAAAGTTTGTGCCGCCCGTTTTACGTTCCATGCACAAAATTTGTTGTTGCGGCAGATGGTAATAATTATCGGCGGTATAATAAGCAAAGCCGGCCCCTTTGTAAGGCCCGTTAATAAGACCCATGTATATACCCGATGCATGTAATTGCAAGGACCACTCATTATTGGCCCGCGTATCTGTGATGACCTCATCGTTATACCATTTGGTTGTGCCGGTCCAGCCGTTTACTTCCAGGGGTAACTCGTCAAACGAGGCCGGCATGGCTCCGTTGGCCAGCAAATAAGTGTCTGCCGCTTGCCCTAAGGATTTGAGCAGCGTAAGGGCTTGTGCGGAATGGGCTTTAGCGACCGCTTTTTGATACTGCGGGAGTGCCACCGCCGCTAAAATACCGATGATAAGCACGACAACTAAAAGTTCAATCAAAGTAAATGCTTGTTTGTTTTTCATTTTGTTGCTCCTTTGGCCTTTTTAACCAATACTCTATTATCATTTTTTTTTTTTGTTTGTCAACCCCCTGGTTTTTCGCTTGACGTAAAAACAGGCACAAACCTTTGTTTGTGCCTGTAGCGGTTGGTTTATGTGGAAACTTATACCCGTGCTCTAATCAGCCAGCGCAGTAAATACGTTAAAAATTTAACGGGATATTTCTGCGGGTTGGGGGCTACCTGGAAAAGCGGATATTTTTCTAATCCCCATTTTTTTAATAACGGAAAATTATTTTGACACGCTATTCCTGTCTCTTTTACCCACTCTTTATAAAGGGTAAACCATTCGTCAAAGTAATAGTATTTCCAAAATTTGCGGTGCCCGATGGCGTGAATAACAACGGCCTTGGTGAGCGCAAAGCGGTTGCGTTGGGCCTCGCAGTTGTATTTTTCGTCCAACGTATCAATCGTCAGCCCGAAGTGCTGGCACATTAAAAGCAATACTCCCTGATCGGGGAAGACAAGATGTTCGGCGATTTCTGCCGTTTTTTGGTAACACCAGTCGGACAACGCATCCTTGTCTTGCGTGAGGGCCTGGCTGATACACATAATGCCCGCGTTAAAGTGTGGGGCTTGCATATCAAACCCGGGGATATCCGCCGTAAAGTTCACACGCACACGCTCGTCGTAGTACTCACGTCTGAAACCAATGCCGTGCGGAATTTGCTCACGCATGCCGGAAATATCCCCGCGAATTAAAATATCCGCGTCCAGCCATAGGACGTATTGATATTCTTTTAAATAGCGGAAACACTCATAACGCACAAACGTCATTTCGCCGTAATCACGTAATACATTGTGGCGCATGCCGGACATATCGGGGAATTTATACGGAATAAATCGGCACGGAACAATTTTTTCTAACGCGGTGCGGGCGTTTTCGTCCATGTTCTGGTAATAAATGACGATATCGGACTCACGCAATAACGCTGTGTTAAATTTTTGAAGGCCTTTTAAAACAACACCCAGGGCAAAAGCCAAATTGCCCGTCGCGCCCATAATAATGGCGGTATTTTTCTGGGGAGAAGTAGGGGATAGTGTTTGCATAGGTTTATTATAACAAAAAACGCCCTTTCTTTGAGGGAAAGGGCGTGTATGTAACGTTACAAATACTTATTTTAGCAAGGCCAGCAATACGCCTGCGGCTACCGCACTGCCGATCACTCCCGCCACGTTCGGGCCCATTGCGTGCATGAGTAGGTAATTTTGCTTGTCATATTCAAGCCCTACTTTGTTGGACACGCGCGCCGCCATCGGTACGGCGGAAACGCCCGCGGAGCCGATAAGCGGATTGATTTTCGTTTTGCTAAAGCAGTTCATCAGTTTGGCAAGTAACACGCCCGAGGCTGTTGCAATAGAAAATGCAATAATACCGAGTACCAAAATACCCAGCGTTTCGGTTACCAAAAAGTGGTCAGCTTGTAATTTGGATCCGACGGACAACCCCAGTAAAATCGTTACAATATTGCAAAATTCGTTTTGTAATGTTTTGCTAAGACGCTCTGCCACGCCCGATTCCTTTATTAAATTCCCGAAGGTCAACGCACCGATTAGCGGAGCCGCTGAGGGCAGCAAAAGTGCACACAACAACAAGATGACGAGCGGAAATAAGATTTTTTCACGTTTAGATACCGGGCGAAGTTGTGTCATGCGGATTTTGCGTTCTTCGTCGGTCGTTAAAAGTTTCATAATGGGTGGTTGGATAATCGGTACCAGCGCCATGTAGGAATAGGCGGCTACAGCGATGGCTCCCAATAAATCGGGCGCCAAGCGCGACGTTAGGTAAATAGACGTCGGGCCGTCTGCACCGCCGATAATGCCGATAGAGGCGGCTTCTTTTAAACCAAAGGCGAATAGTTGGTTATCACCGATGTGAATGTACGATAATCCAATCGCGCCAATGAGCGTAGCAAAAATACCAAACTGCGCCGCGCCGCCGAGTAATGCCATTTTCGGGTTAGCAATCAGCGGCCCGAAATCAGTCATGGCACCTACCGCCATAAAGATAAATAGCGGAAATAAACCCGTATTGATACCGGCGTTGAATACAATACCTAAAAACCCATTCGGCCCGGCGATTTCTTCGCCTACCGGCATGGGGATATTGGCCAAGAGCCCACCAAAGGCAATCGGCACAAGAAGCAGCGGTTCAAATTGTTTTTTGATACCCAGCCACAACAGAAAACAGCAAACGCCAATCATCACGAATTGTTGCCACGTGATGGAATAAAGCCCGGTGGTTTGCCAAATTTGGTTGAATGCTTGTGCAAAATCCATATGTAACTCCTATTTGATTTCGGCAAGCGCGTGGCCGGTTTGCACTTGGTCGCCTTGTTTAACGACGAAATGTACCGTTCCGGAGGCGGTGGCCGCTACCGGGGTTTCCATTTTCATCGCTTCCATAACGAGAATTTCCTGACCTTCGGTTACGTGGTCGCCTTCTTTGGCGGAGAAACGTAATACTGCACCGGGAACCGGGGCGTTGACGGTGGCACCTTGACCGTTGGCCGCAGGTTTAGCCGCGGCTGGGGCACTAGCGGCCGCGCCAACTCCCACATTGTAACGTTTGCCGTTGACGACGGCGGTGGAGTCGTTTTCAAACGAAACGGTGTAGGTTTTGCCTTCTACGGTAACACTGACCGGGCCCTCTTGCTTGGTGGCCGGTTTAGCGTCCGCCGCCCAGCGGATACCGTTGACTTTGGCTTCGCCTTTCAAGTACATAAGCCCCTTATCGGCGCATGTAGCAATGATAAATTTATTTTCATCGGTAACCGGTAAGCCCGCTTCTTTAAGTTTGGCTTCCGCCACTTTCAACCCTTTCTTGGGATCAGCGTCGTTGATCTCTAACGGGGTTTTGGTGGTAGGTTCGCGTTTGAGTTGTTCGCTGGCAATTTTGACAATTTCCGGGTCTGCTTTTACCGGCGTTTTGCCAAAGTAACCCAAGACCATTTTGCCGTATCCTTCGGTAATTTTTTTCCACGGGCCATACATCACGTTAGCGTATGCTTGTTGGAAGTAGAACTGTGAGACGGGGGTAACGGACGTACCGAACCCGCCGAGTTTCACACATTCGCCCATGGCTTTTACGACTTCGGGGAATTTATCAAACGTGCCGTTGTCACGCATCATTTGTGTGTTGGCAGTCAACGCGCCGCCGGGTAAAGGCGAGAACGGAATAATCGGGTTGACCTTGGTGGCCTCGGGGGGCAAAAAGTATTTGCTCATGCAGTCTTGGAATACGTTTTCGGCTTCTTGGATTTTCTTCGGGTCAATGTCTAACGTGTATTCGGTACCGCGAAGCGCATGCCACATCGTTAAAATATCGGGTTGGCAGGTGCCGCCGGAAACGGGTTTCATGGATAAGTCTAACGAATCCGCCCCCGCTTTGATGGCTTCCAAACAGCAAGCAATGGAGTTGCCGGCGGTTTCGTGTGTATGGAAAACGATTTTGGTGCCGGCGGGTAATACGCGGCGTGCCATGGCAATCGTTTGGCCGACGGTGTGGGGTGTAGAAGTACCGGAGGCATCTTTGAAACAGACGGAGTCAAACGGAACGCCCGATTTCAAAATGTCTTTCAATACTTTTTCATAAAATTCGGCGGTGTGGATTTTGCCTGTCGTGTCCCAACCGGGAGCCAAGGACATCATCGTCACGCAGATTTCGTGTTTGAGCCCGGCATCGTGAATGCATTGGCCGGAATAAATGAGGTTGTTTACGTCGTTGAGTGCATCAAAGTTGCGGATGGTGGTGGTACCGTGCTTTTTAAATAGTTCGGCGTGTGCTTTGATAACATCAGAAGATTGACTGTCCAATCCCACCACGTTGACACCGCGGGCCAAGGTTTGCAAGTTAGCATCCGGGCCGGCTGTTTGGCGGAACGTGTCCATCATGTCAAAGGCGTTTTCGTTACAGTAAAAGAACAACGCCTGAAAGCGCGCTCCACCGCCAAATTCCATGTGGGTAATTCCGGCGTGGCGGGCGGCTTCTACCGCGGGCATAAAGTCTTTGGTTAAAACGCGCGCTCCGTAGACGGATTGGAACCCGTCGCGAAACGCAGTAAGCATAAAGTTAATTTTTTTCATAGTGTTTTTGTTTTCCTTTTATATAAGATTTTATTTACCTTGAAATTTTCTGGCTGTGGCAATGGCTACGGCGAGGAGCGTGTTATCGGCTCCGGCCGGGGTTGACGCAGCGGACGGAAAATTTTCATCCATCCAGGCCACAAATACGCCTAAAATTTTCATCATTCCGATCAGTAAGATCAGAAACGATAATACAATCATCATCCCGATAGCGGTAATGTTGAGCGATTGCAAAAATAGATTTTCTGCACTCATACTAATACATCTCCTATATATATTTCTTTAAGGCCCTGGTCGGTGCGTAGTAGCAACGTGCCACGCGGGGAAATCCCTTCCGCCAAGCCGAAAATCGTTTTATCACCGTCTTTGACGGTAATTTTTTTACCTAACGCCGCAAACCGTTGGGTATAGGCGGCGCAAATGGTTTCAAATCCCTTTTCACACAATGCCGGATAACCGCGTTGGAAAAATTGTAAAACATCTTGTAAAACTTCTTCGCGCGTTACGTTTATGCCTAGCGCATTTAGTGACGTGGCCGGCTGGCCGACGTGCTCTAAATCGGTTTGGCTGACGTTGATTCCTACCCCTAACACTACGGCCTGAAAAACGGTTTTATCAAAAACGGCTTCGCTTAAAATGCCGCTGATTTTTTTGCCGTCAACTTGCACATCGTTGGGCCATTTGACGGCGGGCGTCAGCCCGTATTTTTCCAACGCATAGCAAATGGACAGGGCCATTAGTTGCGTTAAATTGGGTAAAAAAGGATTGTACGGCGGTTTTAAAAGAACGGAAAAATAGAGCCCGCCCGTTTGCGATACCCACGTGCGATCTTGTCGCCCGCGTCCGGCCGTTTGTGTGTCGGCATATACTACGGTGGCATGGGGCAAGTCGGCCCGGTGCATTTTTAAATATGTGTTGGTGGAATCCACCGTTTTCAAATGTACCAAGCGGCTCATGTATAAATTGTATCAAATTAGGAGTAGGTTTACTGCCCGGCGGCCCAAGCGTTGCAGAGTTGTCGTTCGTAAGCGGAAGCCTCGTAGAACACGCACGCTCTGGCTCCGGCAAGAGTAATAGACAAAGCATACGTACCGCCGCTGGGAATCCGTTGCGCAAGGGCTTTGAGGTGTTGGTCGCCCACGCAGTTGCTGGCGGTCAATTCATAGTTTTTTATTCTTTTAGAAACAATGTTCCCGCAATAACTGGCTAATTGGCCCGGATATTCAATATCTAAGTCAGTGATGTTGTTAGTATAATTGCCGGAGGCCAGTTTATACATATCGTTGGCTTTGGCAATAGATTCCACTAGAGTAATGCCTTCGCTCATGCGTGCTTTTTCTACGGCTTTTTTATATTGGGGCAAAGCTACCGCCGCTAAAATACCAATGATGAGCACAACTACTAACAACTCAATTAGTGTGAATGCTTGGTTGTTTTTCATAAAAATCCTTTTCTCTTTGGTTTTGTAAATATATTATTACTTTTTTATAGGTACGACGCAACCACTGAAATGCTTGATATCGCGATTTTTTTTTGCTAAGTTTTATAAAAAGGTGTAAAACATCAAAGGAGATTTACTATGAAAAATATTACGTTGGGTCGTTCGGGTGGGTTTACCTTGATTGAATTATTGGTTGTGGTACTTATCATCGGCATTTTGGCGGCGGTGGCTCTGCCGCAATATAATGTGGCGGTGGCTAAGAGCAAATTTACTAAACTGATTCCTACCGTCAAGGCATTAAAAGATGGTATGGAAATGTATCACATGGCCAATGGTTCTTATCCTCCCGATTCCCAGGGAACAACCGATTTCGGTTTTAGTATAGAGGTGGCCACTGATTGTACCGGATATGCGGGAACAAGTTGGATTACTTGTCCTAACGGAATTTATTTTGACCGTATGGACAGTGGACAACTAACCGTAGCGGGCATGGACACCAATATCAAAATGGCCTATTTGATATGGTTAGATAATTCCGCTCATCCCGGCGAGATACGCTGTGTGGCTAATGGAGATGTGGCCAATAAAGCCTGTAAAAGTATGGGCGGAACCGTGGTAGCAGGAGAAAGTTTTAGTGCGATCAACCAGCGGATTGGTTCAAATAGCACCGTCTATAAAATCCACTAGTTATTTTTTACCGCAAACAAGATAGCCGATACCATACTTTGTGGGTCGGCTATTTTTTTACCCGCAATATCAAATGCGGTACCGTGTGCGGGAGACGTACGCAAAAACGGCAGGCCCGCCGTCAGGTGGACAATCGGTTTTTGGGCGGCGAGTTTCAAGCCCAGTAATGCTTGGTCGTGATACATACACAAAAGTCCGTCATATTGTCCGTTGATATGCGAGAGCCACGCGGCATCCGAAGGAAGGGGCCCGTCAATCCGCACGTGATTTTGGCGTAGTTTTTTAAGGGTGGGGAGTAAAATTTCATTTTCTTCCGTGCCGAATTTTCCGTTGTCACCGGCGTGCGGATTGACGGCACATAACCCGATTCTCGGATTTTTTACACCTAAATCTTGTAATGCTTTTTTAAAGTGCAAAGCAGCCGTTTCCACCCGTTTTTGTGTAAGCGGCAAATGGGACAGGGCAAAATGTTCGGTAACCAGCGCGCAGCGCAAATTCCCGCTTACAAACATCATCAGCCCGTCCGATTTGGTTGCGTGGCGTAACAGTTCGGTGTGCCCGGTAAACGGCACGCCCGCTAACGTCCAACTTTGTTTAGAAATCGGCGCGGTTACTAAAGGTACATTGCTTTGCAATGCCAACTTGATACCTACTTTTACCGCTTGAAAAGAAACCAGCCCACCCACCCGGCTCGGCGCGTGTAACGTGGGGGTTTTTTCAGCACTTTCTACGGCTATCAAACTACCCAACTTATCTGTCCAGCCGGCGCGCAAGAGAGAAGTGGGCTCGCCGATAACGACCGCACGGCATACCCGGCGCACGCGCTCATCTTGTAGAGCGCGTACTACGATTTCCGGGCCGATACCTTGTGGGTCTCCGGCGGTAATTAAAACGAGAGGTTTAGTCATACAAAATGACACCGCCCCCGTATCGTAAGGAATTGGGGGCGGTGTTGAAAACTATTTTTTTACTTCTTCTTTTTTGGCTTGTTCTTCTTTGGCCTTGGCTGCTTGTTCGGCGGCGGCTTTGTCTATTTCAAAGGTTTTGGTGATTTTAACATCGGCCTTGTTGTAGAGTTCTTCAATATATTCGCCCATGGCTTGTTGCACACGTTGTTGGGCGAGGTATTGGCCTAAATCACGGGCGACGTCTTCAAACTGGACGGTCTTTTCGGCCCGTTTTT
The DNA here is from genome assembly GCA_902766765.1 of uncultured Elusimicrobium sp. Taxonomy (GTDB): domain Bacteria; phylum Elusimicrobiota; class Elusimicrobia; order Elusimicrobiales; family Elusimicrobiaceae; genus Avelusimicrobium. The sequence goes on from CACXER010000042.1 coordinate 19,041, forward strand.
CTTTAATTTTAATGATGTGATAACCGATGTCGGTTTTAATCGGCGCGCTGACTTTACCAACGGCGAGCGTAAAGGCCTTGGCGTCAATTTCTTTGGGAGCCACGCCTTTAATTAAAATCATATCGCCTCCGCTGGCCAGTGCGGCTTTTTCCTCTGTATATTTTTGCACGGCAGCAGAAAATTCCAACCCGTTATCAATTTCTTTTTTAATTTGTTTGGCCAGTTCTTCTTTCTTTTTTACATCTTCGGGTTTCATATCTTTGGTAACGGCTAAATAGATATGTCCAATACGCACTTGTTCGGCGGTGAGTTGTTTGAGTTTGGCCGCGATGGCTTGCGCCTCTTTGAGTTTGGCAGGGTCTTCTTTTTCAAGCGCTTTGATTTTTTTGGTGTTATTTTTCATAACGGCTTCTACGTTGTTAAACAAAGCCCGGGCGTCGGCTTCCTCCACCGGTTTGACAGTAGCACGCAATTTCTCGTCCATCAATTTGCGTACGGCAATATCTTTTTTGATACGTTCTTTATAGCGTTTTAACGTCATGCCTTGTTTTTTAAGGGCTTCGTTAAAGCGTTTATCGGCCCCGGAGGGGTCTTCTTTGCCGGTTTTTTCGTCAATGATAAAACGGGTTTTGATTTCGTTGATGCCGGCGTCCAATTCGGAATCTTTTACTTGCACTTTGGCTTCGTCGGCAGCTTGGTAGAGAAGTTCTTTGGAAATGAGTTCTTTTAATACTTCTTTACCCAGTAAATCTTTGGCATACGGCTGCTGTAAAAATTGCGGTGCGGCCACTTTATATTGCTCAATGACGCCATCTAAATAGGCATCATATTCGGAAGATAACACCGGGCGTCCGTTGACGGTGGCCACGGAACCTTCCATTACTTTAGCGTTGGCACTCATCCCTAATACACAGGCGAGCGCGAAAGCCCATAGATATTTATTCGTTTTGTGCATAGATCATTACCTCGTATTTATTTTGTAAATTGGCAATAACTTCGTCCAATTTTTTATTTTCTAATACCGCGCGGATACGCGGTTCTGCCTCGCTTTTAGAGAGACGTTTCTCATTTGTTTTCATAATGATATGAAATCCAAAAACTGTTTTAATAAAGCCCTGCACGCTTCCGTTGGAAGACGTGGCGGCGATTACTTCGATTTCCGGCAGGAATTCACCGGGCATAAAAGTAAATTTCGTGTTGCGAAGTTCCTCCGGCGCAACGTTATACTGGCGCGACATTTCTTTCCATTTAGAAGGGGAACGCTTGAGCGTGCGCAATACTTGGTCGGCCGTTTCGGCGTTGTCCACAATAATTTGCTGAACGGTCATCTCGTACGGATATTTTTTATAATAGGCGGCCACTTCCTCGTCGGTTATTTTTAAAGCGCCGGACTGCCGTTGTTTTTCGTACCACAAATCTTCCAACAATTGACGCGTATAAGCCTGATAAATTTCGTTCAACTGCATCCGTTTATCGGTAGATAACTTTTGATAATCGGCCGATTGGTCCAACCCGTGAGCCAGCGCGTCGGTTTGGATCAGTTTTTCACGCAAAATAATTTGGAGCAAGTTTTGACGCCCAATAGGAGTTTGGGCAAACTTAGCATCCTGCTCGGACAAAAGCCCCAGGCGTTCTTGTACATCTTGCTCGGTAATAGTAGGAACATCCGGCCGCGGTGCTTTTTTGGAGTTGGCCTGTTGGGCATCCTCCGGTTTGTTGCACGCCCCTAAAAGAAATATCCCTACGAGAAAATACAATAAACTGCGTTTCATATATATACTATATCATTTTTCCGCGGGTAAAAGCGTATTTAAAAAAGAAAGAGTTTCACGCGCAAAATCAAGCGGCGACTGGTGCGGTAACGGACGCAAACGCAGGCCATCCCCTTGGCGGGATTTGGTAAACATCACGCGCTCCGGGCCGAAGTGCGCAAACAATTTGGCTGGGAAGTTTTCCGGCATTTTAAAACGGTATGAAAATAACAACTCTAAGGCGTCTTCCATGTACTCCACATGATAAATGTTTAACCGGGTGGCTTGTTGAGACAAGGCAAACAAGACGACTAAGTTTTTTATTTCCGGCGGCACAGGGCCGCACAAATCGGCTAATTGGGTGAGTAATTGGTGGGTTTTGGCCTTATCGGCGCTCATGAGCGCCTTGTAGTATTTTAACCGTTCGGCATCGTCGGGCAGATAATCCGGCGGGATGTAGGCCGCTACCGGCAAATTGACGGTAGCATGCCAGGCGGGCTCGGGCCGCTGGCCGCGTAATTTTTTAACTTCGGCGGCCACCAAATCACAATACAAACTCAGTCCGATTTCACTGATGGGGCCGTGTTGCTTGACGCCTAAGAGTTCGCCTGCCCCGCGGATTTCCATATCGCGCAAGGCCAAACGAAACCCGCTGCCCAGTTCGCTAAATTCCATCAGAGCCGCTAAGCGTTGTTTGGCTTCTTCGCTGGGGGCTTTTTCCGCGGACGGTTTCCAACGTACGGCGGCTAACTCGTCAAAATTATCTTCTTCTTGCGTGGGGGCTTTGAATAGCCAGTCGGGGTGGAATAGGTAACAATAGGCCTTGGTGCTGCCGCGCCCGATACGTCCGCGCAGTTGGTACAGTTGCGCTAGGCCAAAGCGGTGGGCATTTTCCACAATGAGCGTGTTTGCGTTGGTAATGTCTATGCCCGATTCAATAATGGTAGAGGCCAATAGGACGTCGTATTTCCCGTTATTAAAATCCCACAAGGTTTGTTCCAGTTCTTTTTCATTCATTTGTCCATGCGCCACGCAAATGCGCGCTTGAGGAACTAATTGTTTAAGGAGTAGCAACCGCGATTCCATGCTTTGCACGCTGTTGTATACATAATATACCTGTCCGCCGCGGGCTAACTCTTGCAAGATGGCACTGGCGGCCAGTTCATTGTTCCACGGGGTAACCACGGTTTTGATGGGTGTGCGTCCGCGAGGTGGGGTGTCAATAAGTGAAATATCCCGCAAGGAAGAAAGTGATTGGTTGAGCGTGCGCGGTATCGGGGTGGCACTTAACATCAGTGAGTGGACGCCGGTACATTTGGAGCGGATTTTCTCTTTTTGTTTAACACCGAAGCGATGTTCTTCGTCAATGATGACAAGCCCTAAATTTTTTACGATAATGTCTTTGCTCATCAGCCGGTGCGTGCCGATGATAATATCGCATACACCGTTTTTAATTTCTTCTACGACGGCACGTTGTTCTTTCGGCGTTTGAAACCGGCACAGCATACGAATATTGATGGGAAACCCGGCCATGCGTTTGGTAAATGTTTTATAATGTTGGGCGGCTAAAATGGTGGTGGGCACGAGCATCATTACTTGCTTGCCGGACAGGACAGTTTTTAAGGCGGCGCGCATGGCTACTTCTGTTTTACCAAAACCCACATCGCCTACTAAAATTCGGTCCATGGGTTTGGGTAGGGATAAATCATGCAATGTTTCTTCAATGGCTTGTTCTTGCCCCGGGGTAAGCACATAGGGAAAAGAGTCTGCAAATTCCCGTTCCATACGGGCATCTCCGGTCAAATCGGGAGCGGGAGTGGCTTGGCGTAGGGCTTCCAACTTCAAAATTTCCTGGGCGGTTTTTTGAGCATCTTCTTTGGCGCGTTTTTTGGCTTCTTGCCACCGGGCACCCCCTAACACGGCCAGGGCCGGATGTTTACCGCCCGCGCCGATATACTTTTGGACTTTTTTAAAGTCATACATCGGTACATGTAAGCGGCTGCCGTGGCGGTATTCAATAATCAAACAATCGGTGGGATTAGTTTGTTTATCCATGACTTCTAATCCCAAATAACGCCCAATTCCATGTTCCTGGTGGACTACATAATCTCCGGCTTCTAATTCTTTAAACCGCACTCGCTTGGCGTTTTCTATATCAAAGTGATGCAATACGCGGGAAGCATTATAACGGCGGTTGAGTAAATCGTTAGAGGTAATAAAGGCCACTTTTTGGGCCGGATCAATAAACCCCTGGGTCAATGGGGAAATGCACAGCGGAGCCGTTTTGGCGTGAGGAAATTCGGCCAGTAATTCGCCGAGGCGGTCCAATTCCCCGCGATTTAGACAGCAAATTTGCACCGTGTATCCCTGGCTCTGCAAATTGGCAATTTCTTTATCGGCCAGTTCCATGTGGGCTTGAAAGGGAACGTTGGCTTTGAGTCCCGCGTTGACGGCCCCTTCGCGCGGAAGCGGCACAATAAAACGGGCATTAGGGTAACGTGAGAAATCAAATTCGTTATCCGGCTCGTCAAATACAAACAGTGTATCCGGTAAAAAATCGGCCAGGGTAGCCGGTGTTTGGGCAAACGCGAGGGGCAATAAAACGATTTGCTCTACGGTGTTTTTGGTATTTTGGCTATCTAAATCAAAAGCACTGATGGTTTCTAAACGGTTGCCGGAAAAGTAGAGTCGGAATGGTAAATTTTCTTGCAAACAGAAGATGTCCACTACACTGCCGCGGGCGGCATATTGGCCTGGAAGTTCGGCGTAGTCTTCACGTGTATATCCCATTTCTTCTAAACGCGCTAACAATTCTTGGCGGCGTAATGTATCTCCGAACCGCAGCGCGTAGGTGCGTGCGAGCAGTTCTTCGCGGGAGGGGAGTGATGCCGTGAGTCCTTCGTAAGAGGTAATAACTAGGCGCGGTCCCGCCGCGGGTGTGATGAGTTGGGATAAGGCGGCAATCCGGCCGCTGTCTGTTTCCGGGAATGTAACAATAGAGGTGTTTTTGGGGGCGAATTCCCGCGCGGCTTCTTGCACGTCTAATGTTTCGTGCGGTGTTACAAAGATAAGTTGCCCCCGAAGAAGTTGGCGGCAGATAAAATAGGCCTTGGCTGCTTCGTTGGGCAGCCCGTAAATAAAAGAAGAAGGCGAAATTTGATTCATACGGAAAACGGATTAGAAACTTTCCGGTTCGGTACCGGTAATAAAGGCCTCTAAAAATTTGTTGCGGTCGGTAGGCATGGCCAGTTTGCCGGTAATGGGGTTGATGTACGAGAAGGAAATCCCCTCCGGCACGGCAAAATCTTCGTTGGGTTCGTCTTTTAAGATTTGTTCCATAATTTCCGTCCACCAACGCGCTGTCGTGCTACCGGTAAAACGGGCTCCGTTTTCGTGCGAGGTATCATCGTCATAACCCATCCAAGCCGCGGCCGCCGTGTTAGGAGTCATACCCACGAACCACATATCGCGGTGACTTTGGGTGGTGCCGGTTTTCCCGGCGATGTTGCGGCCTAAACGGGCGACGTACGCCCCGCTACCGCGTTGGGTAACGCCCTTCATCATGTTGATAAGTAAATAAGAGTGTTGAGGGGAAAATACGGCTGATTCTAACGGGATATGTTGTTCCAAAATGCGTCCGTTCGCGTCTTCCACGCGTTCAATATAGTAATTGTCTGTATGAATACCGCCGTTGGCAAAAGTAGTCAGGGCGGCTAAATGTTCGTCCATTTCTACTACGCTTACTCCCAGGGCCAAAGCCGGCACGTTGGGTAAATTAGCGGTGAGACCCGCTTTACGCGCCACTTGAATAACTGCCCGCGGGGAAACGGCGTCAATCAAGTTGACGGCTACTAAATTTTTGGATTTTTCCAACCCTTTACGTAAGGTTACCCACCCTTCGGCTCTGCCGCCGTAGTTTTGGGGTACCCAAACGTTAAAATCACGGCTGGCGATGAAAGGTTGTTTGGCTAAATCTAAAGAATAAAGGTCAGCGTTTTCATCAAAAGTGCGCCAGTTGCGTCCGTCGTAATAGAACATAGTTGGCAAGTCTTTAACGAGCGTGGCGGGCGTATATCCTTTTTGCAACGCAGCCATCCAAACGTATGGTTTGAAGGAGGAGCCCGGCTGGCGTTTGGCCTGGGTCGCGCGGTTGAATTTACTTTCGTCAAATCCACGTCCACCGACAAGCACCCGCACGGCACCCGTTTTAACATCGCGTACCATAAAGGCACCTTGCAAACGGGGGTATTCGGTTTTGGCTTCGGCCGGTGTATTTTCTTCCTCTTCGTTTTGGTTGGGGGCATCCGCTTCGGCATCGTTCGGGTCAATTTCAATCCCGAGGCCTTTGGCCACTTGCTCATCGTACTCCTGGAGTTTTTTGTTCATGATTTCTTCGGCCAGGGCTTGTTGGTCAATATCTAGCGTAGTGTAAATGTTGAGCCCGGCTTTCCATAATACGTCCATACCGTATTTGGGTTCCAGAATGCGGCGAATATATTCAATGAAGTACTGCCCCGGTTTCTTTTCCACCACGGGAGGTTTGGTGGGGAGTTCTTCGGCTTTGGCGGCGGCCAATTCTTCTGCCGTAATATAGTTCTGCTCGTGCATAACGTCTAATACGAGGTCGCGCCGTTGCCGCGAAAGTTTGGGATTGGCGAACGGGTTATACCGCCCCGGCGCCGGAATAAGCCCAACGAGTAAAGCGGCCTCGCCGGTGGTCAACTCGGAAAGGTCCTTGTCAAAGTATTTTTTAGCGGCGGCTTTAACACCGTAAGCCCCACTGCCTAGATAAATTTCGTTGAGGTACAGTTGTAAAATTTCGCGCTTGCTGAATTGATGTTCAATTTGAATCGCCAAAATAATTTCGCGGATTTTGCGGATAATTTTTTTCTCTTGTGTTAAAAACACACCGCGCGAAAGTTGTTGCGTAAGGGTGGACGCTCCTTGTTTGGCCCGTCCGGTTAGCATATCGTTAAGAAGCGCGCGGAAAATGCCGCGCACGGAAAACCCGGCGTGCTTGAAAAAATCGCGGTCTTCCATAGCCACCACGGCGTTTTGCAAATCTACCGGGATGTCCTCCAGGGGCACCATGCTGCGTTTTTCAATGGAAAATTCGTGAATGAGTTTGTTGTTTCGGTCGTATACTTTGGTGGTGAGTGACGGCGTATATTCTTCCATTTCATATACGGGCGGCAAGCCGGAAAAAATATAACGCATAAACACGGCTGCCAGTAAAATACATACAAACAGACTAGCCAGGACAGTAAATAAAACCGGTTTAGAGAAAGATAAACGTTTGCGTGCCATATTCTAATTATATCAAAATTCCAGGCCGGTCCAACGGGCCAAATGGAGCCAGAGATGAAAAAAAAGGCAAACTATTGTAAAATAGTAATTACCCTGTAAATCTCACTAAAAAGAATTACTTTATGACACGCAAAAAAACAGCCAAATCCTCCAAGAATCACTTCCCAACGGGTAAATCCCGGGCTATTACGGCTTTACGGGGGAAATCTTTTTATGGGTATGAGTTTGTTTCGTTGGTAGATGTTCGTACGAAACGGGGTACGTACTTGGGGGGGAATGTGCGTCCGGTCGCCACGTTATACCGTATGCCGATGCATGCCTCAGCCATTGAAAAGGCCGTTCAGCAAGGCATTTTTCATTACGAGTGGTCTGCCTTGCGCGGAAAGGAACAACAGTTATATCAAACGACCTGTGTGGCGTTGTCTCCCACGATAGGAAAAGCAACGGAAGTATTGGTATTATCCCGCAACATTACGCAAGGATTTATTCCGTATACGGGGCCCGTTACCGGGCTGCACGATAGTTTTGCTCCACGAACTTTTGCACAGATTTTACTGGCTACCCGGGAAACGGAAAAAAGAGAAATTTCCAAAGCATTACACGATGAAATCGGTTCCAGCGCAGTCATGCTCACGGCGCTACTTAGTTTGGTGCGGGCGAGCGTACAAACCGGAAACACGAAGCAAGCCCTGCGTGATTTGGCCCAATTAGATACACAGATTAAACAAGGGGTGGAGCGTATTAAAAATATCGTTGTATCTTTGCGTCCGCCCGCCATAGAAAATCAAGGCGGTTTGGGAGGCGCCGTGCGGGATTTATTGGAAAATGTGAGCGCGCTAAATCTTATCCCCTATACCTTTGATTACCAAGAGCCCAACGATACGATCGGGGTGTCGGATAATGTAAAAATTTTGCTATACCGCATAGTGCAAGAAGCCCTGACTAACATTGTAAAGCACGCCCGCGCGAAACATATTTCTGTTGGTTTGAAAACGGTGGGAACACGTATCCGTTTAACTGTCTGCGATGACGGAGTGGGGTTTGTTCCTGCCAAGCAACTGTCCATCAAGCAAGTGGGGCTGCTAGCGATGAAAGACAGTGTAAAATTATTGGGCGGTAAGATATCCGTTAAAAGTGCGCCTGGCAAAGGTACGCACATTACGGTGTCTTGCCCGCGTGTTGTATATGGGGGAAAAGTATTATGAAAAAAGTTGTATTGGCTGATGACCATGCGATTGTACGTACGGGGGTGCGTACGGTTTTGGAGCGTTTAGGCAAGGATATGGAAGTAACGGCGGAAGTTTCCAACGGGCAGGAACTGGTAGACTATGCCAAAACACATCCGGACGAAATTTACGTGGTGGATATTGCCATGCCCGTGATGAACGGAATTGAAGCCGTAGAACAAATGGTCAACATGCATCCGGATATTAAAGTCGTGATGCTGAGTATGTATGATGACCGCATCTCGGTGGAAAAATCGCTCAAAGCCGGGGCTAAAGGATTTATTGTCAAAGTCTCCGCCGCCGATGAAATTGTCAACGCTATAGAAGAACTTTGCGCCGGTCGGTTTTATTTGTGCAGCAAAGTTTCTAAGTATATCGTACAAGGTTTTTTGGGTAAGACTTCTCCGCGCAAGCGCGACGGACGCGGGCTTACCCCCAAAGAAAAAGAAGTTTTGCAACTCATTGCGGAAGGATACAGTAGCAAACAAATCGCTAAAGCGTTTAATTTGTCGCTCAATACGATCCATGTACACCGCAATAACATTATGAAAAAGTTGGGCATCCATAAACAAACCGAATTGGTGCGTTTTGCACTCAAAGAAGGGATTGCCCGGCTATAAAGGATTGAATTATGCGTATTATTGCCGGAACCGCCCGCGGGCGGAGGATATTTTCCGTATCTAAGAATTTACCCGTCAAACCCATTTCGGACCGGATTAAACAATCGGTTTTTGATATCATCCGCCCACGGTTACCCGGGGCCATGATGTTGGACTTGTTTGCCGGAACGGGGAATGTGTCGTTAGAGGCGCTTTCGCGCGGTGCGATGCGTTGTGTGATGGTGGATCGGGAGCCGGCGTGTATCAAAAATATTCACCGTAATTTAGCGCATTTGGGGTTTGAAGACCGGGCCAAAGTGTTACGCGGAGATATTTTAAAACCGTTAGATTATCTGCTTGCCTATAGTGACAATGAAGGGTACGATATTATTTTTATGGGGCCGCCGTACCGGGATATCAATAATAAGATGTTGTCCTTGTCTGAACCGGCCTTGAAAAACGTGGCAGAGGCACGATTGCTGGCCCCAAAAGGCATTATTATTTTGCAGACTCACAAAACGGAAGAATTTGCCGTGCCCGCCGGACTGGAGATTTACCGCGTGGAAAAATATGGGGACACACTTGTTCATTTCTTGCGTGAAACCCTTCGGGAGAAAAAAACCGATGTTGAATGATTCACACGAACTGAATTTTTCCAAAATCAAAACATATAATGAATGCCCGCTGGCCTATAAACTCAAATATATAGAAGGTAAAAAAGAAGGGCTGGTGCCGGCATCTTCACTGGGGGTATCGCTTCACCGTACGTTAGAAGCATACCACGCCGAAAGTAATGATCCATCCGAACTCCTTTCCTATTACGATGATTGTTGGATGGGGGCCGGCTACAGCAGTGCGGGCGAACAAATGGAGTGGTATTTAAAGGGTAAGCGGATGTTGGAAGTCTATGCCCAGCGCGAGTATGAACGCAAAACTACCGTGGACAGCACAGAGCGCGAATTTATTTTTCAAGAGGGCGAATGGACCTTGCGCGGGAAAATTGACCGCATTGATAAACATCCGGATGGTTCGTGGGAAGTAATTGACTATAAAACCGGTACAGATGTGGACGTTAATACGCAAGTGACCGATTCGTTGCAACTCGGTATCTATGCGATAGGGGCTCGCCGGGCTTGGCATATGGAACAAGGGAAAGCCACCATTTATTTTGTGGCCTTTGATAAAACCGTTAGTGCTCCGTTTGATTCGTTTGACGAACAAAAAATTTTAGATGTTTTTATTCAAACCGGTCAGAAAATCGTAGCCGGAGAATTCCCGCCTAATCACGCCCAATGCGCTAACTGTTTGTTCAAAAACCGATGTAGCGAATCGGTTGCCCCCGCCGAACAGCCATAATTTAATTTGCATCTTGCATAATTTAGTTCGGTTTATTACAATAGAGGAATGAAAACATTACAAATTGCACTTATTTCAAGTCTTCTTTGCAGCGGGGTCTTCTCTTCCGCTTTTGCCCAACACGGCATCGGTAAACCGACAGCCAAAAAACCGGTTGTCCATTCGTCCCACCATCACTCCAAAAGACCGAGGTTATATGGACGCAAATCCAATGGATCCTATGTGGAATTGCGGGAGCATTTTGCCGGTTCTCGGTTTGGTATTGCGGACGATGATAACTTGTCTTTCGTGGTGGTGAACTTCATTACAACCCAACGCCCGGATGAGCCGGTTGCCCAAAAAACGTTAGTGCCCAAAAATTTGGTTTATCGGCAGGTGAGTCGTAAGGCGCTGGCTGCTACCCAGCAAAACCAAGCCCCCGCGCCGGACTTTGTCCCGTACACGGGAGGGAAAGGAAATATCAGAATGGTTGGTTTTAAAGAATGGTTTTCGGCTACGCCGGCAGAGGCCCCACAATGGGTGGGTACGTTTGGGCTGACCCATTCGGTAGGCGTAGCGGTTGTCAGTAAGCGTGGCGGTCAGGTGGTTCGTGTAAGCGTTGCTCACGTGGACATGAACACGGTGTTGGCCCACGAAAATTCCTGGGAATTTTTTGCCCAAAGTAATGAGTTTGGAGCGGAGCAAACGGATATCTTTTTGCTTTCAGAAAAAGGGGATGAAGCCCTCGTTACCCAACTACGTGAGCGGTTTCAATACCTCAATTTGCCCAACCCGCGTTACGTGATTCGGACGGACCATGCGGGGCAATTCGCGGTAAATACCCAAACCGGGGAAGTAAGTACGGAAATCACTTTCCCGACGGATGTGAGATGGACAGATCAAGATGAATTGCGTTTTAATTACCAGATCATGAATATTTTGACGCCTAATCCGTTGACGCCGAGCCCGTTGCAACAAGCAGTTTCTTCACAACGCGCCCAAGCTGCCCAATAAAAGTATCCTTTGTAAAGCCACCCCCTACGCTGTGGGGGGTGGTTTTCAATTCCGTTTGTTTTTGTTATAATATATACAAGGTAAAAAGCCGCGGGCTATGCCTGCGGTATTTTTTTCCTTACAAAACGCTAGTAAAAATTAGTCTATGAAAACGTACGAAAGTGTAATTATCGTAAAACCCCAACTCTCCGATGGAGAAGTGGGCGAATTCGTGAATAAGGCCAAAGCCCTTATCACGAGCAAAGGCGGAGAAGTAACCAGCGAAGAAAAATTGGGTCGTCGCAAATTCACCCATGAAGTAAATCACGTTCGCGATGGGTTCTATCTCTACTTGAAATTCAAAGCCGAACCTTCTTTTGTAAAAGAATTTGAAGGTGCTTTGAAACTCAACGAAAACGTACTGCGCTCCATGACGTTAAACGCCGTGGAAGTGAAAGCCAAACCGGCCCCAGTCGTAGGAAAATAAAAGGTTGACTTATATGCCAAACTCCATGAGATTACCGGAACAAAATCTAGTCCTTCTAGTCGGACGGTTAACACGTGACCCTAACGTGGCATTTACACAGAAAGGTCAAGCCGTGTGCCGTTGTAGTATTGCGGTAAACCGCAGATATCAAGATCCGACTACAAACGATTGGAAAGATGACGTGGTTTTTGTGCCCGTCGTAGTATGGGGCGCGGCAGCCGATCGGTGTAAAGACCGGATTAAAAAGGGAACGCCCGTTGCTGTAGAAGGGCGCCTGACTGCCGATGAATATACCGATAAAGCCACGGGCCAAACCCGCAAAAGTATGCAAGTTACGGCCCGGCGGATCCAAATCCTGGAATCCGCAGCCGCCGCCGGAGGCGCCTACAATGACGGCGCACAAGCGGCCGCAAAGGACGACGTCCCCACTACCGAAATACCGGAAGATGACGTGCCCTTTTAACCTAACAAACGAGGAAACAAATGTCTGAAGAAATCACGAATACTCCCGCTGTAGAACCGGCTCCTGCCGCTACGGCCGCCCGCCCGGAAAGACCGGGTCGTGCCTTCGGGAAAAAGCGCTTTGAATCCAGACGCAAAGTCTGCAAAGTATGCGCTGAAAAAATTGACAATGTAGACTATAAGAACTTCCAGTTCGTAAAGTCTTTCACCATGGAAAGCGGCAAGATTTTGTCCCGCCGCATTACCGGTACGTGCGCTAAGCACCAACGCCAAATCACCAAAGCGATCAAACGCGACCGCAACTTGGCGATTTTGCCCTATTCCTTACCCAAAAAATAAGTTGGAGGACGAACATGAAAGTTATTTTGAAAGAAAACGTCAAAAATTTGGGTATGGTGGGTTCCATTGTGGAAGTGAAACCCGGTTACGCCCGCAACTTCTTAGTGCCGCATCGCTTGGCTGAAATCGCCACCGAAGGCGCCATTAAGAATTGGCAACTTGGTGCCGAACGCCGCCAAAAACGCATTGATGCGGAACTGGCCGAAGCGCGCAAAATCGCCGAAAAATTAACCGGTGTAGTTTTGCCGTTCACCAAAACGGTCAATGCCGATGGCGTAGTATTTGGTTCTGTCAACAAAGCCGATATCTACAAGGCCTTGAACGAACTTGGGCACAAAATCTCCAAAGATTCTATTGAGCTCAATATGCCGATCAAAGCCCTCGGTGAAACCGAAGTCGGTATCTATTTGAAACCGACCGTTACCGCTACCATCAAGGTACAAATCAATCCCTTGACGACGGTAGAAGAAAAAATCGGCGACGCGAAAGCGGAAGTAAAAGCCGAAGAAACCAAATAATTACTGATACGCTTGCGTTTTGTATAAAACCCCCACACTACAAGTGTGGGGGTTTTGTTTTCCGTGTGAAAATATTTTGTTTCTGTAAATTTTTAATGACCTACCCAGTTGCGTAAGGCAAACCAGGAAAGAAAACTCACGCCAAAGAAGATTAAAATTAGCAGAATAAACCAAATTCCGCGCCACATGGTTCCTCCGGTAGCGGGGGGTTCGGTTCCCGCGCCGAAGCGTTGGAGCATCGCCATGGCACGCGCATCCGGTGCGGCGTCTGTCACCGCAGGGGTAGCCGTATTTTCAGGGTTACTTTTTTCTAATTGTTCCACGAGTTTTTCCAGTTCGCCTAAGATTTGTAAGGCGCGGAAACGGAACGCTTCCATTTCTTCCAGCGGAATCAAGCGGTGCTCGTGATATACGAGCGCATTGTCATTGAGTTCCAAATATATATTCGTTTGCGTTTTGAATAGCCCTGTCATCATGGGCGTAAACAATATGCCCGCCGCCGGTGACGGCGTATGCATACGGTAGGTGGAATCAATGGCGGGGATATTGGTTTTCATGAGGGCATATTGCGAACGCGAAAACGGGGAAGTGAGCGGCGCGGCTTTTAATTGCGGGAATTGCCGCTTTTTCAGTTCGGCGGTAAAAATCGTTACCGGAATCGGTTTAGTCTTGGGATTTTCATCTATATAAATAATATCATCTGCCCAGCGGATAAAGGCCACGTTATCCGAACAGGTAAATACGTTATGGTATTGATGAAAAAATTGCGTAAAAAATTCCAGCCGCCCGGCGGTAAGTTGGGTGGTTACGCTGGGTTTTCGTTTATCAAACGCACACCCCATCGAGCGGGCTAATCGCGCCAGTTGTGCACTGCGCGAACGGGTGGTGGCTACTAAGCCGACGACACAGGAAGCAATCACAAGGGAAATAAATAAAATCATACTTATATCATATCAAAAAAAGCGTGTCTGTCAAAAAAAATCCCCCGCACCGAAAAGCGCGGGGGAAGAAAACAACGTAAGTTATTTTTGGGTTACGTCTTGCGCCGGTTTTTTGCTGGACAAAATGGCCCAACTCAAAACAGCGAGTAACGCGATCACAACCACCCAACCTAATTTGCCCAAGGGGGTGAAGTCGTTGTGGTAGTTGACAATGATAGGCGCAACGATCACCGCTACCATGTTGACTACTTTAATAAGCGGGTTGACGGCCGGGCCGGCGGTATCTTTTAACGGATCGCCTACGGTGTCACCCACCACGCTGGCTTTATGGCGTTCAGACCCTTTACCGGTGTTAGCCGCGATGTTGGACGGTTCGTCCTCTACCACTTTCTTGGCATTATCCCAACTGCCGCCCGCGTTAGACATAAACACGGCGAGTAGTTGCCCGGAAACGATAATCCCGGCTAAGAAACCGCCCAACGCTTCTACGCCAAAGGTCAGCCCTACGATGATCGGAGAAACGATACCGAGTAAGGCCAAGATGACGAGTTCTTTTTGCGCGGCGATCGTGGAAATGTTGACGGCGCGGGTGTAATCCGGTTTGGTTTTTCCTTCCAAGACGCCACCTTTAAATTGGCGGCGAACTTCTTGCACGATTAAAGCAGCCGCACGGCTTACCGCGTTGATGGCAAAAGATGAGAACAACCACGGCAACGCTCCGCCGATAAGCATACCCACAAACACAACCGGGTTAGAAACTACAATACCCACTTCGGAAAGCAAGGTAAGGACTTTGCCTTCGCCCGCGGCGGCCCAAGCATCGTTTAACAAGCGTTGTACGTTGCTGACGTCTACCATGTAGGAGGCGAATAACGACACGGCGGCGATTACCGCAGAACCAATGGCCACCCCTTTGGTAATGGCTTTGGTGGTATTACCTACACCGTCCAAGTCGGCCATAATTTGGCGGGCTTTTTTGGTTTCGGGGTCTTCTTGTCCGTGCCAACTCATTTCGCCGATACCGTTAGCGTTATCGGCAATCGGGCCGAAGGAGTCCATGGCTACGTTGTTACCGGTCAGCGTGAGCATACCGATACCCGTCATGGCAACTCCGTACAAAATGAAGTTGAATTTTTCTACCGGGCTTAGTCCGTCAATCGTACCGAATACGATGACCGACAAGAAGATAGACGCCGCAATAACCAGCGTCGTCCACACCGCGCTTTCAAAACCTACGGCAATACCCGACAAAATCGTCGTGGCAGAGCCCGTCGCAGTGGCTTTTTTGATTTCTTGTACCGGTTTTCCGTCGGTGCCGGTAAAGTATTCGGTCAAGCGGTCAATGCAGATGGCCAGCAAAATACCGATGGTGGTAGCCGCAAACGGACGCCACCAACCGCCGGGTACATTGGCCATGTAGAAGTAAGCGAGCACGCCGAAAATCGCCACGGAAATTGCCGCGGAAATAGAATAGCCCTTGAAGATAGCTTTCATGGCGTTACCCGCAGAGCGTTTAGAATCTTTTACCGCGTACGTACCGATAATGGAGCAGAGCACCCCGATACCACGTACCAACAACGGATACACGATCCATTCGTGATGTCCGGTGATACGCCACAAGGCAATACCTAAAATTAAACCGGACACGATGGTTACTTCGTACGATTCAAAAATATCAGCAGCCATACCGGCGCAATCGCCTACGTTGTCACCAACGAGGTCGGCTACTACGGCGGGGTTGCGCGGGTCATCTTCCGGGATTCCGGCTTCTACTTTTCCGACGAGGTCAGCCCCTACGTCAGCGGCTTTGGTGTAAATACCACCGCCTACGCGCATGAATAAAGCCAGTAACGTACCGCCGAAACCGAAACCCAAGAGGGCGTCCGGAGCGGCGATGCCGAAAATGATGAAAATAATCGTTCCGCCGAAAAGACCCAACCCGTCGGTCAGCATGCCCGTTACGGTGCCGGCGCGGTACGCAATACGCAAGGCATCGCCGAAACTGCGTTTAGAGGCCGCGGCTACGCGCACGTTGGCATCTACCGCGATGCGCATCCCCAGTTGACCTACGAGTAGCGAGAACACTGCCCCCAAAATAAACGCACCTGCCCGGCCAAACGCGGCGATAAGTTTTACTTTATCAGCCGATAACCCGGCAAAGCGTTCCATGGAGTCTTGGGAAACAGGAACAATGTAAACAGATAAAAACAGACAGATAGTTAAAAGACCGATTAACGGCAAAATCGTTTTTAACTGACGTTTCAGATAGGCATTGGCGCCTTCTTCAATAGCACTCCATACTTTTACCATTTCCGGAGTGCCGGTATCTTCACTCATAACTTGCTTGCGCAAGAACAATGCGTACAACAATCCCAGCACCGCAATCAAGAGTACGCCAAACAACGCGTACTGTTCAAAACAGCGCAAGGATGAAATTCCATACCACATAATTCTCTCCTTGTTTTAAAATAAAAATCTACATCCCCTATATTATAATAAAATCCTCGAAAAAATGTACAATAGAAAAAGCATTTTATTTAGGAGGTTTTATTATGTGGTTGTTGGTCGGTATATTTGTAGGGTTGGGGATTGTGTTTCGGCAACCGTTATTCTCTCTACCTTTTAGCCAGGCGGCAATTCTCCTGGGGATTCTGTTGTTTTTGGCTGTGCTCGGATATTGGGCACGTAAACAGGCGGTACTGTTGGTCTTGCTTGGATTATCTATAGTGGGTTTGCGGTGGTATTTATTGGAGCACTCAAGTGCAGGAGATCGTCCGAAAGAGAATATTGTTTCACAGGCACAAAAGAAAACTCCGGCACAAAGACGACCGAACGCACCTGTAACAAAGGAAGATGCCTTAAAAAATCAAGGACAGCCGTTAGATCAGCAATTGTTTCAGGCGATTGCGCAACGGAACCTCCAACGTGTCAAGCAATTGATTTCTCAGGGTGCCGATGTCAATGCTCGGGAGCCGAACGGTATACGTTTTTCCGTTTTGTGTCAGGCGGTTGGTGGACCGTTGGAAATGGTTCAAGTGTTGGTAGATGCCGGTGCAGAAATCAATACGCCCCGAGGGGAGGGGTTTTCTCCGCTTGGAATGGCGGCCAGTATAAGAAGAGTGGATGTAGCAGATTTTTTAATTCAACATGGGGCCGATGTGAATTTAATGTCGGACCGTACGCCGCTTATGTTAGCGGCTGAGTCGGGTGCGTTGGATGTGGCCGAACGTTTACTAGCCGCCGGGGCCGACCCGAATATAGCCAAACTGGGATATACGCCTTTAAAAGAAGCCATCAAGCGGGAAAATTTGCCGATGGTAAAACTGTTGATAAGCAAAGGGGCCGATGTCAATTTCCCGGATACGTGGAATGCTGCGTTTAAGCAAGGATACCAGCCGGTGATAGAAGTTTTAGTAGATGCGGGAATGCGTTTTCCGGATGATCCAAACGGAACGGCCGTTCAGGCATTTCGTGGGGAAACGGCCCAGGTAAAAGAAAAATTGCCCAGCATGGAACACTCCGACGCCCGACCCTACTTGTTGTGGTGGGCGGCGGCCGGCGGCAAAATAGATACGGTGCAAATGCTTTTGGAAAACGGCGTAACGCAGCGCATAGCGGATGCATTTGTGGCCGCGTGCACAGCGGGACATACGCCCATTGTCAATTTATTGCTCAAGCAGAATCCGCCTTTGAGTGACCGCAATAAACAACAAGCGTTTCACGCCGCGGTTGAACATGGGTTTGTGGACACGGTCCGTGTGTTATTGGCTGCCGGATGGGATCCGAATACGCCGGCTCCGTTTTTCGGGGGCATGGCTTTGGTTCCCGCCGTTAGACAAGGGAATGTGGAAATGGTCCGCCTGCTATTGGATGCCGGTGCAGACGTAAACCGGCAAGATCATACCGGGTCCGGGGTGGTGCCTCTGCATATCGCCGTAGAAGCCGGGCGATTAGAGGTTGTAAAGATGTTGGTGGAAGCCGGCGCAGATGTAAACCGGGCGGATCAATTCGGACAAACAGTAATGCTTCGGGCGAGATCAAAACCGGAAATTGCCGATTATTTGCGTGCCCACGGTGCACACGATTAAACTGTTCGTAACAAGTAAACAGCCCCGAGCCAAAAGCCCGGGGCTGTTTTAGTAATTAGATAATTTATTTCTTCTTACACTTGCACGCGATGTTTGGTAATACGATTTCATAATCGGCGGCCAAGTCTTCCAATTCTTGCTCGTGTTCAATTTCTTCTTGTAAGATTTGGCGGACAATGTGCGAAGTGATTAGGTCTTTACCAAATACATATTTGAGTAATTTATTATAAACTTCTATTGCACAACGTTCGCCTTGTAAATTTTGTTTCAGAACGCTGGAAGCCTCGTGATTTTTCGGTTCCAAGTATCCACACGTACTTTGTTTGTACCACTCTTCCGGGCTGAGTACGGGCGTGCCGCCCAGTTCAATAATGCGTTTAGCCAATTTTTGCGCATGGTCTAATTCTTCTTTAGCGTGTTCCTCCAGTTCCGGGCGAAGCACCGGCGCCATAATGCCGCTTGCCACTTGTGCCCCGGCCCAGTATTGATAATAAGCTAACCATTCATCACTAAAGGCTTGATTGAGTAGCCGCACTACTTCGTTGACGTCCAGCCCGGCCTGTGTTACGATTTTTCGTCCTGTCATTCCCATAGTATACCCCCTGTATACAGGTAAATTTCCGCGGTAAATACATCCGCGTAAAATGAGTATACCAATTCAGTCGTCTGCGTTCTCGCCCGAAAAAGGGTTAGATTTTAAGGAAGGGCAAAATAGCGATTATTTCCGTCATCAATGAGTGTTCCACCCAAGGCTAAACAGATCTTTCGTTGTTCGTCCGTCATGCCGATACACCGTCTCATAATAGTTCCGGCTGTTCCGTACCAAACATCCATCGGAGGTACTTTGGATTTACTGAGTTGCAAATTATTTAAATCATCATTATCGGTACCCAGTTTCCAGTAGCAAACAATATGCGGATAATCTCCGTCAAAGAAACACCGTACATTGGATATAGTAATCAAGCGATTATTGCCTGCGGAATATCCTAACGTGCCGTTGGGTAAAATATCCAATTGATCAAAACTGGTAGCATATTCTGCGTTGGCTAAATAATACGCTTCTTGGCTTTTGACAAGAGCGTCGCCAATGGCTTGTAACTGCACAAAACGGCTTTTGGCAACCGCTTTCTGATATTGAGGTAATGCCACCGCTGCCAAAATGCCGATGATTAAAACAACCACGAGAAGTTCAATGAGCGTGAATGCTTTTGTGTTTTTCATATTATTGGCTCCTTTATTTTTAACCGATACTCTATTATTGCTTTTTTTTTTTGGTTTGCCAAGTAAAATTTTGAAAACGGTAAAAACGCGATGTGGTTTACTCATGTTCACGATGGAATCGTGAACGAGGAAATATATAAGCAAACGCCTCTTAAAATTTTATGGATTTTAAAAGAAGTCAATACCGAAGATCCAAGCAAATCTTGGTCGGTTTCCGGGTGGCCCAATGAGGATAATTGGACCGACGAATACCGTTATTGGAAGCGTACCTACACTAAATTATTTACACCTCATTTTTCGGTGTTGATTTTTCAAACAGGCAGTAAAGATTAGTGGTTGCGTAATTGTTTGAGCAGGTGCGCAGTGTGTTTATCTTTGATTACGCTATATAGCCAGATTGTGCCACCTGTCAATAATCCGACTCCTTGCAGTAAAAGTACCCATCCTATAAAAGCATTGAAGGGGCTACCAAACGCAAATGCCAGCCATAAGGCGCCAATCCCTAATGCTATAAACAATAAACTGCACAGTGTCATTATAAAATAACTGCGGTAGCGTCGATGTAAACCGTAGCATATTTGGTTTTGTATTTGTTCCTTTAAAAAATTAGCCAGTTCTTTTTGGTCGTCATCGTAAACGGAAGATGTTTTGCAGTCAAATGCGAAGGTTTTAAAATATGTATGTAAATCTGCTAATTGGTAAATCAATTTAATAGTAGTAAGTTTATGGGATACCTCAATGCGCTGATTTTTGGATAGGAACATAAGTGTAAGTGTATGCAAAGCCGCGTGGGAACCATTTTTCGTATGCACGGTTGTAAGTTCTCCTATTACTTCTATCTCAGTTTCTTTATAGGGTAAAAACTGAGTGCTTTGACGAGTATAAACTGTTACACCTTCCGGGCCGAAATTCAATGCATATACGGCCGTTGGAATAGTCCATTGAGCGCGTTTTTGCCACCATTCAATAAGACCACCAATTATTCCAACAGGGATCATGAGTATCCCAAACACACAGAACCCTGCAATCAACAACCCTTCTTTTTGTTTCGTATAATTAAAAAATTCTATAGCGCCTTTCCACACAACACTGATGCTGCCGGAGACAAGGATAAAAAGAATAATTATTGCTAATATTACAGCTAATAAGACGAATAATACGCCCAATTGAGCCAGTAGGGTATAACGTGCCGGGTTTTTGATCTTGATATACATGCTCTCATTATAGGAATTATTCATATAATAAACAAATAGGTTGCCGGGTGTTTTTAGTATAACATTAAAAATCTACTACACGGCTCCTGA
>CACXER010000043.1 GCA_902766765.1 uncultured Elusimicrobium sp.
CATGCCCGGCGACAATGCGGAAATTGAAGTTAAACTTATTACCCCGGTAGCCATGGAAGAAGGCTTGCGCTTCGCTATCCGCGAAGGCGGCCACACCGTAGGTGCTGGTGTAGTAACCAAAATCATTGAGTAGTAACAACTTGTTTAGTTCACTAGGTGGGGGCGCCCTAAGCGCCCCCACGAAGAACTAACCCTTTACTGGGGCGCCCTTTGTGCGCTATATTCATTAAGGATAATTAAGATGGCAAGTGAAAGAATTACAATCGCGCTGGTTTGCACACAATGCAAAAACAAAAACTACTATCAAGTGCGCGGTAAAAAGAAAGAATATAAGTTGGAAGTGAACAAGTTCTGCAAAAAATGCGGAAAAAGCACCGTTCACAAAGAAGGAAAAGCCTCGTAAAATTTTAGGGGGAGCGTCGGTTAACTGGTAAACCACCGGTCTCCAAAACCGGGACTGAAGGTTCGAGTCCTTCCGCTCCTGCCAGGTTTTATAAAGGATAAATTTCTATGAAAAAAGCAATTGATTTTGTAAAGCAATCCATAGGCGAACTCAAGAAATCCACGTGGCTTTCCCGTCAAGAAGTGGTACAGTCCACTATTTTGGTAGCCATTGTGGTGGCAATTGTGGCCTTATATGTGGGCGCAATTGATTGGGGCCTGACGGGCGTGCTTGGCAAAGTAGTTGGGGGGCACTAATGGCTGAAGAAAGAGCATGGTACGTCGTGCATACCCAAACCGGGTACGAGGATAAAGTTTGCGAACGCATTAAACTCAATACCGAAATCCGCGGTTTTTCCGACCGTGTTTTCAATGCACTCGTTCCTACCGAAGAAGTGGTAGAAGTCAAACAAAACAAAAAAATCTTGCGTAAACGGAAATTTTTTCCGGGATATGTGCTGGTAGAAATGATTATGACCAGCGAGACCTATTGGTTTATTAAATCCATTACGGGTGCTACCGGATTTTTAGGTGATCCTACCCCCGTTCCGCTGCCGGAAGAAGAAATTGCCGGTATTTTGGAACTAACTGAAAATCCGTCCGGTAAACCCAAACGCTTGGTAGAATTTGAACGCGGCGAAAGCGTCCGCATTACGGAAGGTCCGTTCAAACACTTTATCGGCGTAGTAGAAGAAGTCAACGAACAAAAGAACAAACTCAAAGTGATGGTAACGGTGTTTGACCGTGCCACCCCGGTAGAAGTGGACTTCTTACAAGTAGAAAAGAACTAGATTTTACCGCAGTATTGCAGTAAAAATGGAGTAAATAAAAAATGGCAAAAGAGAAAAAAATTAAAGGTTACATCAAATTGCAGATTCCTGCCGGTGCAGCCAACCCGGCCCCGCCTGTGGGTCCGGCCTTGGGTCAGCACGGTGTGAACATTATGGAGTTCTGCAAACAATTAAACGCCAAGACGGCGAAAATGGAAAAAGGGATCAAGATTCCGGTCATCATTACGGTTTATGAAGACCGCTCTTTCACCTTTATTACCAAGATGCCGCCCATGGCCACGCTGATTATCAAGGAGTTGAAACTGGCGAAAGGTTCCGGTGCTCCGCACAAAGATAAAGTCGGCAAGATCACCCAAGCCCAATGTGAAAAAATCGCGGCGCAAAAATTGCCCGATTTGAACACAAAGGACGTAAAACATGCCGCGGAAATGGTAAAAGGTACCTGCCGCAGTATGGGTGTAGACGTAGTAAAATAAAATTTAAACAAGGGAGGGCGCAAGCCCGCTTGAACCTAAGGAGTATTTAGATGGGAAAAAGAATGGAAGCCGCTGTAAAAGCGTACGATAAATCCAAAGCGTATACGTGGGAAGAAGCCGCTAAAATCGTTAAAGATAACGCGAAAGCCAAATTTGACGAAACGGTAGAACTCCACGTGAAATTAGGCATTGATACCAAAAAAGCCGACCAACAAGTCCGCACCACGGTAGCCTTGCCGCACGGTACGGGTAAAACCAAACGCATCGCTGTCATCGCCAAAGGCGAACACGCTCAAGAAGCGCAAAAAGCCGGCGCGGACCGCGTAGGTGCCGAAGACATCGTAGAAGAAGTCATTAAAGGTAAAATTGACTTTGATGTTCTCGTTGCCACGCCCGACACGATGAAAGACCTCGCCAAAGCCGCCAAAATCTTGGGGCCGCGCGGTTTAATGCCGAACCCGAAAAGCGGAACGGTAACGTTTGATTTGGCCAATACGATTAAAGCCTTAAAAGCCGGTCGTATTGAGTTCAAAGCCGATACCTACGGTATCGTACACGCCATCATTGGTAAAGCGTCGTTTGATGCTGCCAAATTGGCGGAAAATGCAAAAGCGGTTATGGACACGATTATCCGTGTAAAACCGAGCACTTCTAAAGGCATATACGTGAAAAGCATTTCTATGAGTTCCACGATGGGCCCTGGGGTGTTCATTACTAATAAATAAGTTCTCTTTTGCACTAACAAAAAACCCTACCTTTTCGGTAGGGTTTTTTAATGCTTATTTGCCTTTTATAAAATCTCCTTATCGTTAAAAAATTGCCGGCTTTCCATTATTTTTTGTTTGTCACAAGGAAACTAGAGTTTGATTTTTACAAAAAAATAGCGCACCTCTTAACGAAATGCGCTACACCAAAAATTATTTTTTTATTTTCCTTTTTCTTTTTGCTTCATTTCTTTCCACACGGCCAACGCTTCTTCGGGGCTGGCGGCCTTGGCGTGGTCGCCGAACACGTGCGGATGACGGCGGTGGAGTTTATCGTATAAACCTTGCATCACATCATCAATGGTAAAAAGGCCTTCTTCTTTGGCAATTTGCGCGTGAAGTAATACTTGTAGTAATACATCGCCAAGTTCTTCTTTCATGTTTTCCACGTCTTTCTTTTCAATCGCGGCGACGAGTTCTTCCGATTCTTCGCGCATATTTTTAATTAAACTTTCATGCGTCTGTTTTTTATCCCAGGGGCAACCGTTCGGCCCGCGCAAGACGGCAAAAGTTTCCACTAAATCATCAAATAAATTTTTCATTGTCACTCCCTTTAGAAAAATGGTATACCATTATTATATGAAAATAAAAACTTTACTTTTGACATTTCTTTTTTCTTTCCCGCTAGTTGCCTGGGCGCAAGTAACGGTAGTACGTGTGAAAAATCACCAAGTTTATTTAGACACGTCCGAATTGAAAACTCCGGTAAAAAAAGGAGATTCGTTTAAAGTCATTTTATCGTCTGAAAAACTGACAAATCCCAAAACCGGTAAAGAATTAGGCCTCGTATATAATTATTCGCCCGAGGGACTCATTACCGAAGTGCAACCGTTATACGCGATTGGCAAATTACCGTCGGAAACGGGAGTAGAAATCGGGCAAGAAGTCGTTTTGCAAAGCGCGCCTGTCACTACGGCGTCGCAAAAGATAGAAGTGCAAAAATCGGATGCTCCGGTGGTGCTTCATAAAAAAATAACGTATGAACCCGTAGCGCAAGAAATTGTCAGTTTATCGTCGGCAAATGTAACCGGAGCGGGGGCCGATAATATTGTTACGTTGTCTGACAAGGGCCGCATTACGGTTTGGCAACGCGACGGCAACAAGTTGAAAGAAGAAACTTTTTATCAACTTCCCGCAGATAAAAAACCGCTTACGATTTCGGCCGCACCGCTGCGTGGAAAAGATACGGCAGAGATTTTTGTTTCTTTTTACGATGATCGATTAGGTCGTATCAACACGCAAATTTTGGCCTATGAAGATAAGGTATGGAAAACGTTAGACACGCTCCCCTATTTCGTCAAAGAAACAGGCTGCGGCGCGGAGAAAACCGTGTGGCTGCAACGTCCGTTTGTTGTTGGTGCGCGCCCCGGTAATGGACGCAATCTGGCATATCAAGACGGAAAATTCACCGCCGCGGAAAAATCACTTACCACGCAGCATAATTGGCTGATGGGAATGAATTTATTTCCCAGCGGTCCTAATGGCGAAGAATATTTGATTTACACGACTGTCAACGGACGCGTACGTTTGGAATTACCTACCGGTCAGACGACGGAGTTCAAAGAATTTTCCGTAGGTGCTCCAAATCGTGTAAAATATAAACAAGAGCTTGTAAAGTTTTATCCCGCCCTTCAAGTGGTGCAAACCCAAGGCAGCACGCAAGCGGCTGTCGTAGAAAATACGGCTAAATACGGGCTTTTATCCAGCACGTTTGGCCAATATGAAAGCGGGAAAATTCATTTCTTATCGTTTGCCAAAGGACGGCTTACCCCGACGGATACCGTATCGTTAGACGGATTTGTGTACGATACGGCCTGCTCGGACAACGCCGTGCTGACGGCCGAAGTATTATCAGACGGACAAAGTTCCGTCGTAGAAATTTTGAAATAATAGGAGAATTCTCGTGCAATCTACTGAAAAAATCAATGTGTTAGATAAAGGATTTGTTCGCCTCGTGGATTTTATGGGCGGCGATGACCGCGCCGTGCAATCGGCCCGCGTATCGTTTGGGGCGGTTTCCAAAGGCGAGGAACAAGATAAACGTTTGATTAAATATCTTATGCAACACGCGCATCATACGCCGTTTGAGCATTGCTATTTTCAATTCCATATTTGCTGCCCGATTTATGTGGCCCGTCAATGGATGCGTCACCGCTGGGGTTCATACAACGAAGTCAGTGCACGCTATACCGAAGTAAAAGATGAATTTTATATTCCTTCTTCTTTCCGCGGTCAGGACACCAAAAACAAACAAGGTTCTGTGTCCGATGCTTCGCTGGATAACGAAAAATTACGCAAAATCTACGAAGACAGCGTAGAGGCCTCGTATGCCGCTTATCACAAATTGATAGAAGCCGGCGTCGCACGTGAAATGGCCCGCGGCGTTTTGCCTGTGTGCCAATATACCCAATTTTACTGGAGTGTCAATGCCAGAAGTTTGTTTAACTTCTTGTGCTTACGTACCGACAAACACGCCCAACAGGAAATCCGCGTCTATGCCGACGAGATTGCCAAAATCGTGGCGGAAAAAATGCCGTGGTCGTGGGAAGCGTTTGAATCCTTGCAGCGCCAACTGCCGCTCGGCTCCGAATAGGTTGCATTAAAAGGGGAAACTTTATGAGAATACTGGGCATGATTATGGCCGGCGGAAAAGGCGAACGCCTCTATCCGCTTACCAAAGACCGTTCTAAACCGTCTGTTCCGTTCGGCGGGAAATACCGCATTGTGGATTTTGTATTATCCAACTTCGTCAACTCCGGTATTTTTTCTTCATACGTATTGGTGCAGTATTTATCACAAAGTTTAATTGAATATTTACGCACGACGTGGCGCTCGGAAGGTATTATGGCGGACCACTTTTTAACCTGCGTACCGCCGCAAATGCGTCTGGGAGAAATTTGGTACCGCGGTACGGCCGATTCGGTGCGACAAAATATCAATTTAGTCAAAGACTTTGCGCCCGATTTGGTGGCGATTTTCGGCGCTGACCACATTTACCGCATGGACGTGCGGCAGATGATTGATTTCCATCTTAAAAACAAAGCCGACGTAACCGTGGCCGCTAACACCGTGCCGATAGAAGCCGCCAGCGCGTTTGGGGTTCTCGGTGTAGATGCGCAAGGCCGCATTACGCAGTTTGATGAAAAACCTGCCCACCCTAAACCGATTCCCGGTCATCCCAAATCGGCCTATGCGTCCATGGGTAACTATATTTTTAATGCCGATGTTTTGTTGCAAGTATTACAAAAACGATTTTGCGATGTGCCGGCCTTGGATTTTGGTAAACACATTTTGCCGAAAATTCTAAAGGATCACCGCACCTTTGCCTATAACTTCCAAAGCCAAACGCTCCCCGGTGCTAAATCCTATGAAGAGCAAGGTTATTGGCGAGATGTGGGAACGATTGAATCGTTCTGGCAAACGCACATGGATTTGCTCGGGCCGAAACCGAAATTGGATTTAAATAATCCGGCTTGGCCCATCAGCACGACGCTCAACCGTGTACCGCCCACTAAATTTTTAGGCGGCACCGTAACCAATTCCATGGTAGGCGACGGCTGTATTATCCACCCGAAAGCCAAAATCAAACATTCGGTCATCAGCGACAGCGTGTTTGTAGGCGAAGGAGCGGAGATTGAAGATTGCGTCATTATGGATAATTGCGAAATCAAAGCCGGAGCCAAACTTAAGAAAGTAATTATGGACCGCTTTAACACGGTGGCCCCGCGCCAAACCATCGGGCATAATTTAGAAGCCGACGCGCAAAAATACTATATTGATCCGTCGGGGATTGTAGTTATCCCGCGCGGGAAAAGTAAATTCTAAACCATAAGCCGCGTTAAAAAACGCGGCTTTTATTTTTTATGATAGCTCGCATTTTTTACAATACGTCTGTTCCGCGTTACTTGCACCGCACGCGGTTATTTCAACAGGCCTTGCAAAAAGGACTTAAAAATTTTGCGCGCCAAAATATAGAAGTTAATGTAATTTTTGTGGGCGAAAAAGAAATACACCGCGTCAATAAAACTTTCCTGGGACACGACTATGTAACCGACGTAATTTCCTTTAATCATGCCCGCCCGCCTGTTTTGCCTCCCGGCGAACCGTGGGCCTTTGGCGATATTTTTGTATGCTACCAAGTGGCGCGCAAAAACGCGAAAAGATTTAATCACACTTTCTTGCAGGAAATGATGATGTATGTAACGCACGGTGCACTCCACTTGTCGGGTATGGACGATCACGACCCGCACGATCGCGCGGAAATGGATAGACAAGCCGAAAAAATAATTGCTACCGTACTGAAGAAATAAATTCTGTTTTGTGCTGTGATTTAAAAATTTTCTCTAGAGAAAAGCCGGCCACTAACGCCGTGCAATTATGGTACAATAAATCTATGATTGCTTATCTGAAAGGTGAAATCTTAGAAGTAAACGAAGACAGCGCTATCGTACTTTGCGGCGGAGTTGGCTACGAAGTTAACCTCGCGCACGCGTCTGCGCAGGAACTTACTATCGGGCAACAAGCCGCATTTTATGTAGAAGAATCCGTGGCGCCTTACGGAGCGACGGTGCTGTACGGTTTCACCCATAAAGAAGATAAAGATTTGTGGACGCTATTTAAAACTTCTATCCCGAACACCGGCGCAAAAAAAGCGATGGACCTGCTCAACAAGGCCCTTCGTTCCGTGGCTGATTTTCATAATGCTATTTTAAAACGCGATCCGAAGATTTTAACGGGTATTTTTGGTTTTACTTCTAAAACAGCGGAAAAACTAATCAACTCGCTCAAAGATAAAATGGACGCTATTACTGTACAAGGCGAGAGCAAAATTAAAGTGTTGGATGAGTCGCCCTATCTTTCCGAAGCGTTAGCCGCGCTCGGAGCGCTGGGCTACTCGGCGGCGGAATCACGTCGGGCATTAGATACCTTGCATACACAAGGGATTGGCCCGAACGAAAAAACGGAAGTAATTATTAAAGAGGCCCTGCGGGTGTTAAAGAAATGAGTAACCAAAACGAAATTTTAGACGTTACCCAATTACCTGACGAATCTGCCGGGTTGGAAGCCGCTTTGCGTCCGGCGACCTTGGACGAGTTTGTTGGCCAAGAAAAATTAAAAGACAATTTACGTATTTTTATTCAAGCGGCCAAATCGCGCAAAGAAGCATTAGACCATTGTTTGTTTTATGCGCCGCCCGGCCTAGGTAAAACCACGCTGGCCAATATTCTTGCGCACGAAATGGGCGTCAATATCAAAGTAACGTCCGGCCCGGTGCTGGCGCGCCCCGGCGATTTGGCCGCGATGCTCACCACGGAACTGGCGGAAGGGGACATCCTGTTTATTGACGAGATTCACCGCTTAAATCCGGCCGTGGAAGAAGCGTTATATCCGGCGATGGAAGATTTTACATTCTTTATCAACACGGGCAAAGGCGCGGGGAGTACGACGTTGAAACTGGCCGTGCCGCGTTTTACGCTGGTCGGCGCAACGACACGCTCCGGGCTTTTGACCGGGCCGCTGCGCGACCGTTTCGGTATTGTATTCAATCTGGGTTTTTATGAAACGCCGGAGATCACGGATATTTTGGCTCGTTCTGCGCGGCTTTTAAATATTTCCGCCGAGCGTGAAGGACTTACCGAACTGGCTAAACGTTCGCGCGGCACACCGCGCATTGCCAACCGTTTGCTGCGTCGCGCGCGCGATTTCGCACAAGTCAAAGGGCAAGGTGTTATCACGCAAGAAATTGCCCAATGCGCGATGGATTCGTTAGACATTGATTGCGAGGGTTTGGATAGCGTTGATAAGCGTATTTTGGAAGCACTCATTGACCGCTTTTCCGGTGGCCCGGTGGGCGTAGAAAATTTGGCCATTGCCGTATCTGAATCCATTGATACGCTGACAGATGTTATTGAACCCTTTTTAATCAAAGCGGGTTTCATCGCCCGCACGCCACGCGGACGTGTGGCTACGCGCAAGGCCTATGAACATTTAGGTCGTCCGCAACACGCCGATTCATTATTTTAATATGAAGATGCAGAAAAGTTTTCTGGGTACATTATTTGTAAGCGCGGTGCTTTTAGGCACGTCGTGTGCGGTGCCGTCTGCACGTAAAACGCAAACAACGGCTCCCGCAACAAAAACGGTGGGGGTGTCTTCCCCCGAACTGGTGGATGTAGAGCCGCCGTCCGTGCTGGCCGAACTGCCCACAGATGTTCAGCCCGATCCGCCGTCCCCCGTTCCGGCGGCCGATCAACCCGCGGTAGATCATGCGCTTAAAACCGTGCGCGTGCTACTGGCGGATAACCAATCTTCTGCTAAAATTGAACACTCCGGACGGATTTATGTATACACGCAAAATTTAGACAAGACCTATAAGGTTTCTTCTGCTGGGGCGCTATCGGTACGCTTTGCCGGGAACGGTCGTGTTCAGGTGGGATCCCTTAAAAGCGAAAAACCCATTATTATTGAGCCCGCCAAAGACACGTTACTCACGTGGAATAACAATTTGTATGCAGGCAAAATCGTGGTTGTTCCGGCGCAACATACCTTCATTTTGGTGGAGCATGTGGATTTGGAAAATTACCTCTATGGTGTTCTCCCGTATGAAATGAGTTATTCCTGGCCGTTAGAAGCGTTAAAGGCACAAGCCGTGGCTGCGCGAACGTATACGTTACGCACTTTGGAGAACGTCAAAAATCAACACTTTGATTTATACAGTGATGTACGTAGCCAAATGTATAAAGGTGGCGGTAAACAATATCCGTCCGTCAAACAGGCGGTGGATGCTACCAAAAGCAAAGTGCTTACATACAACGACAAATTGTTTTATACCTATTATCATGGAAACTGTGGCGGTGGTACGGATGATGTGAAAAGTTGGAATCATGGTTCTAAAACCATAAAACCGCTTTCCGGTGCGTCCTGTGCGTACGATAAACATTCCAAAAGTTATTCTTTTAAGCAAGATATTCCGTATGCTAAAGTTAGTACATTTGTTCACAATGCCGGCCTTGCCGGCAGCGTCAAAAGTGTTGGCGTTGCGCAGCGTACATCTACTGGACGCGCCACCTTGTTGACCGTACGCACCAATAAAGGACATAAAAATTTTTCGTGTAATAAATTCCGGTTGGCCACCGGGCTGCGCAGTTGCAAACTCACAAAACTTCAACTTAGCGGCAGCACACTCCACGCTGCCGGGCACGGTTACGGACATGGGATCGGTATGTGCCAGGATGGTGCCAACGGTATGGCCAAAGCCGGCAAAACATACGAGCAGATTTTAGCCAATTACTACCCGGGTTCCAAACTTACCACCCTTAAAAAATAGAGGACGTATGGCTTTTGAACGATTTAAACAATTAGACCTTGACCCGCTTATTGCCAAACAACCTGCCACGCCGCGTGACAGCGCACGTCAAATGGTGCTCCACCGCGACACGCACCAAATTGAACACCGTATTTTCCGCGATATTCACGAATATTTTAATCCCGGAGATGCGCTCGTTATCAACAATACAAAAGTTTTTCCCGCTAAACTTTTTGCGCATAAACCTACCGGCGGCAAGGTGGAAGTATTGCTTGTCCGCCCGACGGTAAACGCACGCACGTGGGCCGTTTTAACGCGGGATTATAAAGAGGGCATTACGTTAGATTTTGGTGACGGACTTTTGGCAAAAGTACTTGGCAAGACGGATGCTAACGAAGTTATTTTGGAATTTAATACAGACGATATTTTGCCATTTTGTGACGCGCACGGTTTAATGCCCTTGCCGCAATACATTGAAAAGGCCCGCAAGCACAGCGGTATGAGCGCGAGTATTGAAACCGATAAAGAACGCTATCAAACCGTATATGCCAAATATAAAGGTTCTATTGCCGCACCGACGGCAGGATTCCATTTTACGCCGGAACTTTTACAAAAATTAAAAGATAAAGGCGTGCACATTTGTTATATTACGCTCCACGTAGGTTGGGGAACTTTTAAGCCCTTGCGCGGTGAACCGCAAGATCATAAAATGCTGGCCGAACTCGGGGAAGTATCGCCGGAAACTGCGGATACATTAAATAAAGTACGCGCGGCAGGCAAGCGTGTTTTTTCGTGCGGTACGACGAGCACGCGCACGTTGGAAAGTTTTACGGACGAAAATCACATTACCCACGCCGGGAAAAAATGGACGGACTTATTTATTTATCCCGGCTATCAATTCAAAGCGATTGACTGTTTAATTACGAATTTTCACTTTCCGGACTCCACACCCTTGTGCATGACATCTGCCTTTGCCGGCGAAGATTTTATCTACGAGGCATACTTGCAAGCGGTAGAAAAGAAATATCGTTTCTACTCGTTTGGCGACAGCATGCTGATTCTCTAGCCACTTGGTCGAAGCGGGTGGAAAGTTTCGCTAAAATGTTTTGTGTTTTCCAATTTAATTTGGTACAATAAATATATAAATAGTAACGCAGTTTGCAGCGCAACATAAACCGCGCAAAACCGCAACGAAAGTTGCAAGTTCTTTTGAAATAAAGTCAATTTTTATGGAAATCTCCGACGGAGAAAAAAAGAGTTGACATTTTCCCAAAAAACTGCTACACTATTTATATACGGAAACAAAAAGGTTTGTTTCCATGGAAGTTTTCAAGAGCCCTTTTTCCACTTTTCAAAAGGAAAAGAAAAACGGGCCTTGACATTTCTGTCTTTTTTTGATAGACTATTTAGGTAGTCTGAAATTGATCTTTGTAAAAGCAAAAAAACTTCTGTAGTAAAAGTAAAGTACAAACAGAAAACTTTTCGGCAGCGAAACATCTCCTTATATTAGAAAAGGCAGCCGATGGACTGAGCCGAGCTGATCAAGTTAGTTTTGTTCTTTACTATATATATAATAACTATTTAATCTATCCCTTCGGTCCTTAGCGGCCATGACCGGCTTGAATAACCAAGCGGTACAAAAAAGATTAAATGTTTCGTAATTTTTAAACTAGGCAGTAAGCAAAGCCGTTTGAAGTAAAACAAGAAAAACTTGACAGACTTTAAAAAATATGCTTTAATAATTAGGTAGCAAGGATTTGACAAGTTGAGCCGTTGAACAAAAAAGACTTGACAAAGTCAAATAAGTTTGCTATACTATATGTGTAGCCGAGAGAAAAGGCTACATGAAGAAGTTAAAAATTCCATTGCTTTTTCAAAAGTAAAGAAAAAGCAACGAGGAATTTTCGCTCTGTGAAAATTTGACAGCAATGTGCGAATGGGCGATTTGAACCGGAAAAACGAAAGTTTTACAGTTCATGGCTCATTAAGTTAAGTCCTATACTTTTCAAAAATAGGACACCAAGTTAATTCAAACAAGTAGAGTCAAAA
>CACXER010000044.1 GCA_902766765.1 uncultured Elusimicrobium sp.
GAAATTTTTTAGCTGAGGATGGGAATCGAACCCACAACCTACGGTTTACAAAACCGTTGCTCTGCCAGTTGAGCTACCTCAGCATAACTTACTTTTTATATTTTAGCATTTTGATGCCCCGAAATGGAAACTGCCGTCACGAGGCAAAATAACTCTTACAACGCCGGGTCTTTATATCCGGCTTCGGCAAAACCTTTCGCTCGCAACTTGCACGAGTCGCATTTGCCGCACGGCTTATCACCACCGGCGTAGCAACTCCACGTCAGTTGAAGCGGTACTTTTAGTTGCACGGCCAGTTTAATAATTTCGGCTTTGCTCATCGTCATCAGCGGAGCGAGTACATCTATCCCGTTTCGCACGCCGCGCATTGTGCCGCGGTTTAACGCTTCGGTAGCGGCCTTAAAAAATGCCGGCGTACAATCCGGATATCCGGAAAAATCCACCGCGTTAGGTCCGGCCACAATGGCATCAGCCCCTACACTGTCCAACAGCGAGCCCGCCACAGATAAGAACATCAAATTCCGCCCCGGCACATACGTGGAAGGCACCCCTCCGCGCGTAATTTGCTCCACGGGGATATCGGGCAAGGGCTGATGATTATCCACGAGCGAACTGGAAGACAACCACGGCAATTTCAAGTCAATGATATGGTGCTTGATACCCAATTTCCGGGCAATGGCTTGCGCGGAGGAAACTTCACGCACGTGGCGTTGCCCATACGTAACCGTCAATGCCTCGCACGCATATCCTTGCGCTAAAGCCCAATACAAACACGTGGTAGAATCTAACCCGCCCGAAAAGAGTACAATGGCTTTCTTTCGGGACGTTGAAATCGGTTGAGGCGCCGGTTGGGGCGCAACGGGCTGAACCGGGGGTTGTTTCGGTTGAGGTTTTAGTTGTTCCGGTTGTTCCGGTTGCACCGTTTGCGATTTTAATTTAATTTCATTTTCTTTATCAAAAATACTCAGTTCCAATACGCGGTCGCGCGGCGTGCCTGAACGGGGTGCGGCGGTAATGGGCGGGGCCTCATGCGAATAATCTTCACGCTGGAAAGGATTTTCCGATTGTCGTTCCGTCAACAAGTGGGCATTGGCCGAATGCATTCCCTCGCGCGGCATACTCAAGCAGGAAAGTGTTTTATCGTCAGATAATACTACACCATCTTGCGGGTCGGAATTATCCGCCGGTTGCTCTGCCGGTGGCACAGGTTGCTGAGGAGCAACTTGTTGTGGTTCCACCGGTTTCGGGGTCGCTTGTTCTTGCGGTTTGCCTGGCTTGTCCCCGGGAGGATTACTCTTTACGATAGGCTTTTCCCGTCTGAAAGATTTTTCCAATTCGGCCGCTTCCTCTTTCACCGAACGAACCAGTCCGGAGAAAAAGCCACGCAATCCGGCATGTTTTTCGGGCGTAGGCGGAACCTGTGTTGAAGAGGCCTCCTGTTTTCCCCCCAGCGGCTGAATAGATACGGTGCGCGTTTTCAACTGAGGCATATCCCCTTTTTGAGGAGATTTTATTTTGGGAACGGACGGTGGCACCGCTGCCGGCTGCGGCATCAATTGGCTAGCCAGTAATGTTTTTTCCACCATCGGTCGCAAATTCAGATCCATCATCGTGGCGAACTGCGGCTGTTCAGGAACTTGCGGACGGGCCGGTTTATCCTCTATAGTTCCCCAGGCCGGGTCGGGTTTCCTGCCTTCCGGAAAGCACACGGCCCAACTGCCCTGTTGTGAAAATGCCACCTGCGGCACCACAGAAAAACTATTCAAATTAAACCCCAATGATAAATCGTGTTGAATAGTCGGGATACCGCTTTGCAACAATTCCACCAATCGCACCGTCGTTTTAAATGCTTCCACAAAGGCTTCGGGACGGCTAATATTTTCACAAAATTCTTTAAAGGCACGTGCACAAAGTAAATCTTCATCGTCTTGAGTACTACCAAAAATAGTGGCGGGTACCAGCAGCACATCTTGCCCGATGTTGCGTGCAGCTTGCACAAGCGCGCGGAAGTTGCAAAAACCGCCTACAAAAATATGCGACGATTGACGCAAGGATAAACACGCTTGGCCCACTTCGGGTGAAAGCAAAAAGACAGATTGGCGGGAAGACAGTTTTTCCGCCAAATACGGGGAGTTATCCTGATGCGGCAAGGTAATTTCCACATCGGACAACACTGCAAAATCCGGGTGTTGTTGTACAAGCCCGGTCACGGTTTGTTCATCCGAGCAAACAACTACATTACGGTTCGCCCCTTTGGCCAACAACGACGCCACCGTCGTGGAACCGCGCAGCACATCTATGACAACTGCACAGCCCGTCCATACGGAACATTCTCCGGCATTTTTAGCGATTAGTACGTTCATTGAGCATCCCCAATTCTTCAAAATCTTTAATGGCTTGTTTATCGGCTTCTGTCAATTTATCCACGTATTTAATGGCATAAATAATAAGCGTAATATGCGGATCCGTAGAGCCGTCTTCCGCGCTGTTATATTCGCCGATTTGAACGGCATCCGCGCCTTTAGAGGCCGCAATCCGTTTGCCCTTTTGAATACCCATCCGCAGGGCATCACGCGTGGGTTTTAAATTCTTAATACGCAATAGCCCCAAATTGCCGTAGGGACGTTTGACGTCTTGGCGGCCGCTGATGACTTCCAGGTTTTCCACTTTTGTAGGCGGAAAATCCGGCCCTATCGGGATCCAATCCACATTGGTTTGCTCCAGCGTTACACACCCGGCAAAAAACACGCCGGCGACTAATAAAAAGATAATTTTTTTCATTATTTTCCCCCTATTTATGCTGTGCGGCTAATTGCCCGCAAGCGGCTAAAATATCGTTACCCATACTTTTGCGAATCGTTACGCCAATACCCATGGCTTTTAAGCCGGAGGCAAAATTTTTAACTACCCGATCATCGGTTTTTTCGCCGCGGCCCAAA
This sequence comes from uncultured Elusimicrobium sp., assembly GCA_902766765.1. Lineage (GTDB taxonomy): Bacteria > Elusimicrobiota > Elusimicrobia > Elusimicrobiales > Elusimicrobiaceae > Avelusimicrobium. The sequence goes on from CACXER010000044.1 coordinate 2,940, forward strand.
TTACATGCAATCAAATTGACATGCAATAAGTAATTGTCCTTAATGGAATAAATCCAATCGGCCAATTTGCGGATATGTTCCGGACGGCTGTTTACGTTTTCCAATACAGCATATTCCAAAAATACTTGGCGGCCTGTCATGGCAATATATTCTTCCAATGCTTTTTTAAGGTCGTCCAAATCGTAGCGGCGGTTGACGGGCATGAGTTTACTGCGTTCGGCATTATCGGCATTATGTAACGAAATTGCCAAATTGGCTTGCGGCAAATCCACGGCCAATTTGTGCAGTTTATCGGCAATACCCGAGGTAGAAACGGAAATATGCCGCGCGCCGATATTTAAATAATCGGGGTTGGATAAATCTTGCGCGGCTTTAATAACATTGAGATAATTGAGTAGCGGTTCGCCCATTCCCATAAATACCACGCTGGAAATACGTTCACCCAGTTTTTCTTTATGGATATATTGGTACCACATCAAAACCTGGTCGGTAATTTCTTCTTCGGTCAAATCGCGTTTGAACCCCATTTTGCCCGTACTGCAGAACGAACAATGCAAAGCACACCCTACCTGGCTGGATACACACACGCTCCACGTATCTTGCGGTTTTAACAGAACGGTCTCTATTTGAAGCCCGTCTTTCAAAGTGAGCAGTGCTTTAGCGGTACGGTCCTTGTGCGAGCAGACAATTTTTGTAACACTAAACGACAAAATCGGTTGTTCTTCTTTTAGTTTGGCGCGCAACTGTGCCGGCAAACTAGAGGCCTCATCCCACGACGATATACCGCGCTTGAAAACGGCATCTTGCACCTGGGCAATGCGGAAATTAGGCAACCCGGCCTCTTTAATATATTGTTTAACACGTTCAAAATTCATACGTTTATTTTACCATATAATGGTATTTTTGTCGTTTATCTGCCCCCTTTTGCCCCATGAAAATATTTTTTAATTTTTACACGCCAAAAAATCTCTTGACAAACAAAAAAAAAAACAATAATAAGGTGTTGGACAAAAAAACAATAAGGAGAATTTTTATGAAAAACAAACAAGCATTTACGCTCATAGAACTATTAGTAGTCGTTTTGATTATCGGTATTTTGGCGGCGGTGGCTTTGCCGCAATATAACAAGGCAGTACTAAAAGCGCGTTATATACAAGCAAAAGTACTGGCCACCGCGATTGCCAGCGCACAAGAGCGGTATTATTTGGCAAACGGACAATATGCCCGACAATTGGACGAACTGGATATAGAAATCCCCGGTACCGTCAACGAAAATGGGTATATCGTAGACACAAGTACTTTTCAATGCGAAACCTATCAAAATGAAGATGTGGTGGTCTGCAGAATGAAAAATTTACAGCAAGGCAGCCACTTAGACTACGAAGTCTATTTTGACCATGACCGCAATTACGCTGGATTGAGAATTTGTACTGCAGAAACCAATTTATCTTCTATCACTAATCAAATTTGCAAATCCGATACAGGCAAATCTGCCCCGAATACCGGAATGTATAATTACTGGATTTACAATTAAGCATTCTGCGGCCCTGAATTAGATTAGTAAAGAATTTTTCACTCATTTTTGCTATAATATCGGCACTATGCAAGATATTAAATTCAGCACTGCCGGCTTTCGGGCCATTACCGCAGACGGGCTTACGGCCCAAACGGTACAACGTTTAGCGTACGGGATTTCCGAACATATTTTGGAACATCCTTTCTACGGTTTTAAAGGTACCGGGTACCAAACTTTTTGCAAAACACAAGGCAAAAAATTCAAAAATCCGCTCGTTATCGTCGGGTATGATACGCGCTTTTTAGCCAAACAACTGGCCTATGTGGTCGCCAATGCACTTGTGCAAAACGGCATCACCGTGCACATGGCCGAGGAACCCTTGCCAACTCCGGTGGCCGAATGGGCTGTGCTGAGCCAATGCGCCGTCGGAGCCGTGGTTATCACAGGTAGCGAGGCCCCGTACTATGTCAACGGGCTGAAATGGATTTCCTACTACGGCGGTATTGCCAACAACGAAATTTGCGAAGATATTGAAAAACATATCCCCGCCGAAAATGCCCAGATTTTAAAGGCATCTTCCACGGAATTTGGCGTGCTCAACGCTGCCGTCGTGGTTACCAAAGATTTACGCAAAAATTATTTGGCGCACTTGGAAAAACTCATCAACACCCGCGCGCTCAAAAAATCCAAACTTAAAATTGCCGTAGATCCCTTGTTCGGCTCGGCCAAAAACTATTTCCGCCCATTCCTAGAGAAAAATGGTGTCACCGTAGAAGGCATTCACGAAGAAGACGACGTTTTGTTCGGCGGCACCACACCTAACGCGGGGCCGGTCAGTTTAAAAGAACTCACCGAATTAGTGGTCCGCAAAAAAATGCATTTGGGTATTGCCTGCAACTCCGACTGCGATAAATTCGGTCTCATTGATTCCGACGGTTCGTGGATTTCCCCCAATGAAATCGCCCCGATGATTTTGGACCATTTAGTACGCAATAAAAAACAAAAAGGCCGCGTGTGCCGCAGTGTAATTACGTCCAATTTAATTGACCAAGTAGCCAAAGCCAACGGGCTTATGTTACGCGAAACACCCGTCGGATTCAAATACATTACCGACCTAATGACTTCCGGCCAATATATTATGGGTATGGAAGAATCGGGCGGGTTGGCAATTGCCAATCACATCCCGGATAAAGACGGACTACTGGCGTGTTTGCTGGTGGTAGATTTACTCGCCACCGAGGGAAAAACGCTCAAACAACTGCGCAAAGATTTCTATAAGAAATACAAACAACTGTTTGACCAAAAAGTCAGTATCCCCAAAACAGAAACCGAAATCAACCGTATTATGGAACGGCTGGATATCCGCCCGCCGCTTTCCATCAATAAAATCTCGGTGTGGCGCATTGATAACGCCGATGGTTTTAAATTCATCTTAAAAGGCGGCAGTTGGTTGGCTATCCGTCCCTCCGGCACGGAACGGCTGATCCGCATGTACGCCGAATCCCAAGATGAAAAAGTCCCCGCCGCTCTGATTAAAGAAGGTAAAAAAATCATAGACAGCATGTTGTAAATGTTGGCGGGCCGTCTAAACGGCCCAAAGGGGGAAGTATGGTTCGTATCACAAAAATCCAAGCGCGGGAAATTTTAGATTCGCGCGGTTATCCGACCGTAGCCGCCGATGTTATTTTGGACGACCATTCTGTCGGTTCTGCCGCAGTACCCAGCGGGGCCTCTACCGGCTCGCACGAAGCGTTGGAACTACGTGACGGGGGTACGCGCTACGGTGGGAAAGGCGTTCTAAAAGCCATTGCCAACGTGGAAAAAATTTCCCAAATACTTATCGGGCAAGACCCGTTAGACGCCCGCACCCTGGATAATAAAATGATTGTGCTGGACGGCACGGAAAACAAATCCCATCTCGGTGCCAATGCCACGCTCGCCGTCTCTATGGCCGTGTTACGCGCGGGGGCGGCTCATACAAAAACGCCTCTTTACGAACATATCCGCCGCATTTATGGCTTGTCCACCCAAGATTATCTGTTACCGACGCCCATGCTCAACATTATCAATGGTGGTAAACATGCAGACTCCGGTTTAGACGTACAAGAATTTATGATTGTGCCCGCGCATGCCACGACCTTTTCCCAAGCATTACAAAGTGCCGGAGAAATCTACCACACCTTACGTGCCCAACTCAAACAACAAGGCCACGTAATTGCCGTAGGAGATGAAGGCGGGTTTGCCCCTAAAATTACCAAACATGAAGACGTGTTAAAAACCATTTTAACCGCCGCCGGGGCCGCCGGACATCCGAATATAAATTTAGCGTTGGACGTGGCCGCAAGTGAATTTTTCAAAGACGGCAAGTATCATCTGGAAGGGCACGATTTATCCGCAGATAAACTAAGCGATATATATGAGAATTGGTGCCAAAATTATCCCATTTGTTCGCTGGAAGACCCTTTGCAAGAAGACGATTGGCAAAACTGGCAACAACTTACGGCCCGGCTTGGCTCGCGCGTCACATTGGTAGGCGACGATTTATTCGTTACTAATTTAAATCGCCTGCAGCAAGGCATTGAACGCCACGCCGCTAACGCAATTCTGATTAAATTAAACCAAATCGGTACCGTGTCGGAAACAATAGATGTCATGCAACTGGCTCAAAAGAACGGCTATTCGTGCATTGTGTCCCATCGCTCCGGCGAAACGGAAGATACCTTTATTGCCGATTTAGCCGTCGCCACCAACTGCGGCGCCATTAAAACCGGAGCGCCGGCACGCGCAGAGCGGACGGCAAAATACAACCGGCTGTTACAAATTGAACATGAACTCGGCCCGCGGGCGACGTATGCACGGGCTCAGTCTTTTAAAAATGTATGAAAGAATTTATCAATACCCTTATTAAAAACCGCAAGCCACTCTTTATCGGACTCTGTTTACTAGTCATTGTGATTTGGTGGTTGGGAAATAGCATTTCTAATTTAATCTATAATAAACTAGAGACGCAAAAACTCGCCCGTAAACGGATAGAATTGGACCAGGAATATAAGCAACTGGTACAAAAAAAAGCATTACTGGAAGCGCAAGACCCGGCCACCATTGAGGCCATTGCGCGCACCGAGTACGACTTAGCCAAACCGGACGAAGTGGAGTTCCGGTTTACGGAAGAATAATATGAATATAGAAGTTATCAATCTAGGCCCGATGGATAATTGCACGTACCTCATCAGCGAGGGTTCGGACGCCTTGCTGATTGATCCGGCGTGGGATATGAATTTTTTAGAACATACACTCGCTCAAAAGAATCTGACACTGCGCGGGGTACTATTTACACACGGTCACTTTGACCATGTTAAATTTGCACAGGACCTTTTGCAAAAAACAAATTTAAAAGGATATTTGGAAGAAAATGACGTCAATTTATCCGGCATTGATCCTCAATTTTTACACACCTACCACGGTGAGCAGAATTTAAAAATCGGCCCGTTTAACGTGCACATTATCCCCACCCCCGGCCACACGGCGGGTGGGGTATGTATCCAAATCGGTAACGCCCTTTTTACGGGAGACACGCTTTTCCCCGGTGCGTGCGGACGGGTGGATTTACCCAGTTCCGACCCGCGCGCCATGCGCCAAAGTTTAGTAAAACTGGCCCATTTGCCCGAAGATACGCAAATTTTTGCCGGACACAGTTACGGGGGAAAATGCAGTTCCACCATTGGCTACGAGCGCGTGAAAAATCCCTTTATGCGAAACGCCGTGCGTGACGAGGAGAATTTATAATGCATCCGGTATTTTTACACATAGGTTCCTTTGAATTGGCCAGTTACGGCGTGATGACCGCGCTGGGCTACGCGGTTGCCTCTTACTATTTACTGCGCCGCTTGCCTAAATACCTGGATAAAGATACATTTTGGAATTTAATTTTCATTATTTTTATGGGCGCGCTGGTGGGTGCTAAATTACTTTTTATCCTGGTTACGTGGCCACAATTGGACGGCAGTATGTGGGAAAAAATCATGTACTTTGTGCAAAATTTCCGCTACGGATTTGTATTTTACGGTGGGATGATTGTAGCAGTAACCGCACTTATTATTTACATGAAAAAGAAAAATTTGCCGCTTTTGCCCACGTCCGATTTCATTATTACCGCTTTGCCGCTCGGGCATGCATTTGGGCGGGTAGGGTGCTTTTTAGCGGGTTGTTGCCACGGCAAACCGACTTCGCTGCCGTGGGGCGTTACGTTTACCGACCCACATGCCATGGTGTCGCCCGATTTACTGGGTGTACCCGTTCACCCGGTGCAACTTTACGAAGCCGCGGGCAATTTACTGATTTTCTGGTTACTGCATAAACTCTACCACCGTCCGCACAAGAACGGAATGATTCTAGTGGCTTATATTGCCTGCTACGGCACGCTACGCTTTGTATTGGAATTTTTCCGCGGCGATGAGCGCGGGGCGTATCTTTTCGGGCTTTCTCCGGCACAACTCATTACGCTGTTACTGGCAGCCGGGGCGGGCTTTATGTGGTGGAAACTAACCCGTAAAGGAGCCCAAAATGGCTGATAAAAAAACCATTGTTTTTGAAGGATATTCCAAACGGTTGGATATTTTTGTATCGGATGAATTGGAAAATTTATCGCGTTCGCTCGTGCAAAAACTCATCAAAGACGGACACGTTACCGTCAACGGTAAAAAAGTAAAACCCTCCTGGCCGCTGACCGCAGGCGAAACGGTGGAAATTGAATTACCGACGGCCCATAGTCAAACGAAGTTAAAAGATTTAATTATCCACGACGGAAAAGATTTCTTCGCACTCATTAAACCCGCGGGCATGCTTGTGCATCCGCAAAGTCCCGTGTGGGAAGAACACCCGGAAACGGTTTTTTCGTCCGAAGAAACGCTGGTGTCTGTGATTCTGGCTAATCCGCCCAAGGGCTTTGATAAAGAAATGCCGCGCGCCGGACTTGTCCACCGTCTAGACCGCGAAACAAGCGGTGTGATGATCGTAGCCAAAACGCAAGAATTTCAAGCGGAAATGATTGCCGCGTTTGCTGCGCGCAAAGTTCACAAAACGTATCACGCCATTGCGTGCGGGCTTGTGCCTGATGACGAGGGAACAATTGATGTGCCGATAGGCCGCGTAGCGGGTGGAAAAATTAAAGCATCCGACGTTGGTCGTGAGGCTGTAACCGACTATAAAGTGTTGGAGCGTAAAAACGGATTTACGTACATTGAACTCTACCCGCGCACGGGCCGCACCAACCAGTTGCGTGTGCATTTAAATTGGCTGGGATACCCGGTACTGGGAGACTGGCTCTACGAAGGTGCAACGGCCGATCGCTTGATGCTCCACGCCCGGCGCATTGAATTTGCCCACCCATTGACAGGCAAAAAATTAAAGTTTGAAGCCCCCGTTCCGGCCGATTTCCTCGCCGCGTGGGAAAGAGTAACTAAGAAATAAATTTAGTGCCACTGGTACGTAAAGTAACCGTTTCCGTCTGCTCCGCCGCTACCGGTAGCACCCATACTTTTGCATAATTTTCTGCCAAATTCTACTTTGCCCGTATTGGGTTTTACTTTACACTCCCGTATGCCAGCACTGCTCAAATCATTATACATCACGCCGTCACGTGTACTTTCGCAGTACGCATAACCCGTCGTACCAATCTGACAAAAACCCCATGGATAGTAAACAGTAGATTTACTGCTGGAAGTCCCCGGAGGCAACTCGATAGACAATGCACTAATATCATCAGTCGCTTCGCCGTTAGCTAGGACGTATAGTTGTTGCCCTTTCTGCAATGCATTGGCCAACGAGATGAGTTGCATATAGCGTGCCTTGGCAACCGCTAATTCGTATTTAGGCAGAGCCACCGCCGCCAAAATGCCGATGATAAGTACAACCACTAATAATTCAATCAGCGTAAATCCTATTACACCTAAACTACCTTTAAAATCACTTTTCTTTCTCATACATATCCCTCCACAGGAATTTAATATACGTTTATTAAAGCAAAAAAAAAAACAAAGTCAAGCCCTTTTTTTCCCCCCCCCCGATAAAAACGGCGCAAACCTCACAAGTTTGCGCCGCTCATTTTACTTACCACAGAAATGCTACTTATTTTTCGTTAGCAACTTTTCAAATTCGTCTAGTGGCAATGGACGCGAGAAATAATATCCTTGCGCCAAGTCACACCCGACACTGCGCAAAAATTCCGCTTGCTCTTGCGTTTCCACGCCTTCGGCCACCACATGCGCGCCAATGGCTTTCACCATTTCCACCGCACCTTGTACCACTTTGCGCGCGGTAGAGTTTTGATGTTCGCACCCGCTGATAAATTCTTTATCCAGTTTAATCGTATCAAACTGCAAACTCTTCAGCACGTTGAGCGATGAATAGCCGGAGCCGAAATCGTCCATCGCGACGGAAAACCCTTTATTATGTAGTCCGCGCACTACATTTTGCGCCAGTTCCCGGTTACTCAAGATGACGCTTTCGGTTAGTTCCACTTCAATAAGTTCGTGAGGTACTTGATAACCATCCACAATGCGGGTCATCTGCGGGATGTAGCGCGAATCGTTTAAGTGTAGCCGCGAAAAATTTACCGCTATCGGCACACGAATTTTTCCGTCGTGATGCCACTTGGCTAAAAACTTCACGGCCTGCTCTAAAATAAACATATCCAGTTTTAAAATAAATCCGTTGCGCTCAAAAAGTGGGATAAAATCATCCGGGCGAATCAGCCCTCTATCGGCCTGGTTCCAACGCACTAAGGCCTCGGCCCCTTCCATTTTTCCCGTCTGAAAATTAAATTTAGGTTGCAGCATCAGTGTAAACGAGCCGTCGGCAAGGGCCTGTTCCATAGCGCTTTCCAACTGCTTTTCCTGCAAGATACGGTGGCGGTCTTTTTCGTCGTAAAATTGGATGGGCTCCTTGGTAGAATGTTTAGCATTTTCCAACGCCAAATGCGCACGGTCTAGCGCGATGTAAAAAGGCACGTCTTCATTTACTTCATACACCCCAAAAGCCCCGTCCACCATCACGCACGAGTCTATGCTCGTGCAATCGCGGCGGATAAGCGCTAATAATTTCATCAAGCGCGAACGCAATTCCCGACGGTCAGTAAAGTCTAACAGCAGGACGAATTTGTCGGCAAAGTTACGGCAAATAAATTCGTTCGGTTCCAAATTTTCTTTAAACAGTTGCGCCGCCCGTTGCAATACCAAATTGCCCCGCTCATAACCGAGCATATCATTGATAACTTTGAATTTGAGCACATCAAAAATCACCAAAGCGGCTTTTTCATCTAGCGCATGCCAACGCTTGTGGAATTGTAATGTCATGCGGTGCAGATTATCCGTTCCGGTAAGTATATCAATAAACGCCGTCTTAAAAAGTTGGCGGTTACTGTACGAGCGCAACCCAAAGATATACAACCCCAATATACCAAAAAGCAGAAATAAAAAGGAAAATAACCCAAACGATACCCACGTGACGCGTTGGGTTTGCGCTTGAATAAAATCAGTCGGTAATACGGCTAGCAAATACCACTCGTTGACCGGCAAAGCCATTCCATAGAGCAGGCGGCTTTGGTTGTTCAAATGATAGCGCAGAAAGAGTGTTTTGCCTTCACCGATTTGTCCACGCAAGGCCGCTAATGACTGGCCCGATTGGAATTGTGCACGCGATAAAACCTCAAAAATGTTATCCCCCTCAAACGGCCAACCGGCGGCCTGCACATCTCCGTTGCGGGAAATGACAATCGCTAACCCGTTTTCCCCTAACGAAGCCAGGGTAAGCAACGCCCGGTAACGCTCGGTAGGTACCAGTGCAAACAGCGCGCCGACCGGGTCTTCTCCGTCATGGAGGGAGGCGCCTTGTACGAACACATTGCGCTTGGTAGTGGGGTCAGTTTGACGCGGCGTTACAAATGTATCTTCTTCAATACCGCGCAGTAAAATTTCCTTTTGC
>CACXER010000045.1 GCA_902766765.1 uncultured Elusimicrobium sp.
AAAACGATTTTAGACCGCAAATATATCGCCCGTCAGCCCAAAACAAGCAAACTGATTGCCACCGATTTGGGCATTACGGTAACGGAAAGTCTAAAAGGGTTCTTCAAAGAAATTATGGACCTGTCTTATACGGCCGGCGTGGAAGAAAAACTGGACGAAGTAGCCGAAGGCGCCCAAAAGTGGGTGGAATTATTGTCCGATTTCTACACGAATTTCAAACGCGAACTGGACGAAGCCGACAAAGGCATGCAGCGTCCGGCCGCCCAGGAAACCGATGAGAAATGCCCCATCTGCGGGAAAATGATGCTTAAAAAACGTAGTCGCTTTGGTGAGTATTTAGTCTGTAGCGACGAAACGTGCAAAGGAAAAATCAATCTTTCCAGTTCTGGCGAAAAAGTAGCCCCGGAAAAAACCGACGAAGTGTGCGATAAATGCGGCGCTCCGATGGTAATTCGCATGGGACGGCGCGGTAAATTTTTAGCCTGCTCGGCCTATCCAAAATGTAAAAACACATATTCTATTGACGCCGAAGGTAACAAAGTCGCCTCCACCGGGCCGATCGTTACCGACCGCTTATGCGAAAAATGCGGCAAACCGTTCGTGTTGCGCACCTCCAAACGTGGGGAATTTTTGGGTTGCTCGGGATACCCCAAATGCAAAACGATTGTAACGGTCACGCCGGAAGAAATCGCCCAAATTAAAGCCGCACACGAAGCCAAACAAAAACAAAAATAAGAGGAATCTCGTGGAAGAATGGGTGGACGCTTTCTTGCTGCAGTTACAAAATAAAAACTTCTCCGCACTAACGGTGAAAAGTTACCGGGCGGATCTGGAGGAGTTTTTAGCGTTTTGTCGTAACCGCAACCTTAGCGATGTATCGCAATTTACTTCGGCCAACATTCGCTCATTCTTGGCCACGCTGCAAACCCAACACAATCCGGCCCGTAATACGATGTTGCGCAAAATTGCTTCCCTACGCAGTTTGGCGGCTTACTTGTTGGAGCAGGGCGCTTTGCTACGCAATCCCTTTAAATTACTTCCGGCCCCTAAACGTCAAAAGATACTGCCTAAATTTTTGACCGTGTCGGAAACCGAGCAACTCTTAAACACCGCTACCCATACCAAAATGGCCCCGCGCGATCGGGCCTTATTTGAACTGATGTATTCCAGCGGGCTACGTCGCAGTGAAGTAACGGGCCTTAAAATCCAAGACGTAGATTTTTTTAACGGAATTGTAAAAGTATTCGGTAAAGGATCCAAAGAACGGCTTGTTCCGGTAACCGATGCCGCCTTGGCGGCATTAAAAGATTATCTGGCTTGCCGGAAAAATCCGCAACCGCAAGAGGCCTTATTCTTGAACAAAAACGGAAAGCCCCTTACCGGAGACGGCCTGGCTTATATTTTCAAAAATACAGCCATTTCCGCGCACCTGGTGCGCAAGGTTACGCCACACAGTTTGCGCCACTCGTTTGCCACGCACCTACTCAATAACGGGTGTGATTTACGCAGTTTGCAAGAAATGCTCGGTCATAAAAGTTTAGCGGCCACCCAAGTTTATACCCATGTGTCTGTTGAAAAATTAAAAAGCGTCTATCAGCACGCCCATCCCAAATGCAAGGAGTAAACTATGATAGGAATAGGTATTGATATCGGCGGCACATTTGTTAAATTATTCGTCTTAAATGAAAAAGGCGATATTTTGCACAACCATAAAATAGAAACGCATTACGCCAAAGGCGCCGCCGGATTTATTGACGAACTGGCCGGATTTATCAATCGTTTCAAAACTGAATATGCCGGGCAAACCTTAGCCGTTGCTGTTGGCGCCCCCGGTGATGTGGATAACAAAAACGGCGTACTGCGCTACAATCCCAATTTAAAATTTAGTGATGTATCCACCTGGCCCATTGCCCAACAACTCTATGAAAAAACCGGCATTTTGCCGCGCGTAGCCAACGACGCCACCTTGGCCGCGTGGGGTGTATACGAGACCGATTTGCGCCGTCAAGGTACCAATGTGCTGGTCATTACATTGGGCACCGGAGTAGGTGGCGGACTCATCTTGAATAAAGAGTTATACCAAGGATCCAACGGCACTGCCGGTGAAATCGGCCATGCCAAAATATCGTTCTCGGCCAAGGCACCACTTTGCGGGTGCGGCATGCGGGGATGTTTAGAATCGTTTGTAGGTACCATTGGGCTGAAACGGCGCGCCCTAGCCGCAGCACGGTTACATCCGCAAAGTGAACTAGCCCGACAAATCAGCCACGAAAAAGATTTTAAAATTGAGGCCATTTTCCGCGCGGCCGAAAAAGGATGTTCAGTCGCATTAAAATTCTGGGAAGATACCGGCCGTTATTTAGGGATCGGCATTGCGAATTTTGTACTCACTTTGGACGTTGACACGGTGGTACTAACAGGCGGCGTGTCCGGGGCGGCCCCGTATTTTATGCCGGCCTTAAAACAAGTACTGGACAGCCAATCGTTCAAAACTCCTTTTAAAGAACTTAAATTGCTCGTTTCGCAAAATCCCAACGTAGGAGGAATCGGTGCGGCGCTGTACGCCATTCACCACGCTCAAAAGGCCCGTTGATTATGCGTAGAACAAATCTCGTTTTTGCGTGCTTATTCTTGGCTTGTGCCGGTTTTGCTACGGCACAAGAGCGCACGTTGCCCGCTCCCGACGGGAATGGATTTGTTTATTTTACGGCCGATAATGCCACCCTGGAACCCGATTCTAAAAAAGTAAACTTGACGGGCAACGTAACCCTTATCCAAAAAACACCGGACGGAAAAAAGCGCACACTCACCGGTGAAAATCTAACGTACGACCACCCAAACACCACCATTTCTTCCGTCGGTCCGGTAACGATAGAAGACGGCCAGGGAAGTGTCATCCGCGGGCAAAACATTTCCGTCAATTACACCACTAAAGATTTCAAAGCCGATAATTTAACGACGGAATATCCCCCTTTACGCGTATTACACGCCAAAGAAATTTCCGCTAAAAACGGTAAACAAGTATTACGAGATGCCGAAGTAACTTGCTGCGATTGCGAAGACCCGCACTATACTCTTTCCGTCGGGAAGTTGACCGTTTCACCGCAAAAACGCGTATTCGGCACAAACGCAGTGCTGAAATTGGACGGCTTCCCGGTCATGTACCTGCCGGTATTTTGGCGTTCGCTGGATTCCCAAAAACCGTGGACGACATACGTGGATTTTACGCAGAGTAACAAAGTGGGTTTCGGCGTTTTAACTTCGTCCGTATTTAGACCGATCTTGGGCTTACGCCCGATACTCAATGTGGATTATTACACCAAATCCGGCTTTGGATTTGGCGCGGGATTAAACGCTGTTACCTCGCCCACATTACGCGGAAGCGCGGAATATTATTACATCAACGATCACGCCGCAGATGACCTCAACCTCGCCGACACCAAACGCTGGGGCTTGCAAGGCGGATACTGGTGGGAAATGTATGATTCATCCGATCATTTTAATAATGAGACCGGCGCGTTATATCAATTACAAACGCAATTCCGCAAAGTGTCCGATCCCTATTTCAACGACTCGTTCTTCCGCAGCAATCCGTATATCTTCATGCCGGACCAGGAAACAAACGTCTCCGTAGCGCGGCAAACGCGCCGCACCACCTTACGTGCGTCGTATCAGGAAAAGGAAATTTTCGCCTGGAATAAACAAGAATTTATGGCAGAAAAGCGTGTTCTGCCCGAAGTCAAATATACGATTTTGCCGTTTAACGACCCTCTTTTCAAATTGTCGCACCGTTTTGAGGCCGATTTTAATAACACGTCCTCCCTAATCTATCAAAATAACCGCCCCAATGAAGAAGGCCCCTATCAAAGCCAGGCTCACGCGCGTTGGACCACGGAAAAGTCCTTCCGGATGGGAAAGCATTTCACGTTCTTACCCAGTGTTTTTTATGACCAAAAAGTGACCTTGGATGATAATAATTACAACGACAAAGATGCCTGGGTAGGCCGCTTGGGAACCGACTTAAACTTACAAACTCACTCGCCCATCGGCACAACCGATTTCGGATACCAGTTCACTAAACGTCTTTCCACCGGCACCATCAATTCGGATCACCTCTCCCCCGACAAAGGCATTGAGCGCAACCGTGTCTATATCAATAATTATTACCGTCCGACTTTCCGCACACACGTGCGTGTGGGCGCCGGGTTTAATTTGTCCGATTACACCTACGATCTCACCAACGGATACGGACGGGAACTAACCTGGGAGCATCTGAAAGAACGGGTGGAGCCGTTTTTGGTGGAGTGGGGCTATCACTCGTTGGACGGGAGCGTCAACTTTTTCATACAAGACCAATATGATTTAGTCAAAAAGAATTTAAATTTTATCGCTCAATCTAATTTTGTTATTAAGGGACAACTGCTCGGTTTAGGGTTCAATAACTTTGCTGATTACACCGACCCGGGCTCACTCTATACTACTAATTCCGACCGATACACCGTTACTACCACATGGGGTATCCGTCCGACCAGCAAAAAATGGCAGGCAGATTTCGGAATAGATGCTTCGCTCTTCCGCGGCAGCGTGGTTGGGTTTAACAAAATGGCCCGCCTCGTGCGTGATTTCCACGATGCGCGGCTAGATTTTACCATACGTCACCGCAACCACAATTTATCCTTTGCTTTGCGCTTTACGATTTTGTGCGGTGCCAAAAACCGCGCGGGTGAAGCACCGGCGGAAGATACCTATTTTTATCCGTGGTACCAACCCGACGGCGTGCGCAATTAAACAGACCGAATATCTAAAAAATAACACCTATTTTCCCCCAACCGCAAGTTGGGGGTTTTTGTCGGAACATTCCAAAGTTCCGGATCTTACCCCCGGACAAACAAAGGGGCTTGACAAACCAAAAAAAAAAACAATAATATAGTGTCGGTTAAAAAATAAGGAGCAAAAAACATGAAAGACAAGCAAGCATTTACACTGATTGAACTACTGGTGGTCGTACTCATTATCGGCATTTTGGCCGCGGTGGCTCTGCCACAATATCAAAAGGCAGTTATGAAAAGCCGCTACTCGACGCTAAAAAATATGACAAAAACGTTAGCCGATGCCAGCCAAGCATATTACCTGGCTAACAACACCTATCCAACTGATTTTGATGAGTTGGCAATTGATCTGGGTGGAAATCACGATTATCACCAAAATCCGGCTGTGGAAGATTTTCCGTGGGGATATTGCGGGCTAGGGTCCTACGTGCAATGCGTAAATACTAAAATTGGTATGGCCTATAGAATATATAGCCCCCAGTCCACCGGACGCCATATGTGCCTTGCCACCAACGGAGATTTAACCTCCCTACAAAACCAAATATGCAAGCAAGAAAGCGGACTCACTAGCCCGACCTCCCACGTGGCAACGGAAACGGCTTGGAATTACGTAAAGTAAAAATTAGACCGAAAATAGCAATGGCGTAAAACCTAACCTAATTTTATATCTAAAAGTAAACCGTACGCGTTGACCCGTGCGCCCAAAAGTTAGTATGATTATAAGGTAGAAATACAAAGTCAAAACGGAGAAACACATGAAAAAATTACTTCAAGTTGTTTTAGTTTTCGCCTTGGTCGCCGGCTTGACCGCCTGTAACAAGAACGTCAAAGACGACGCCAATGCGGATCTCACCGCCGGCACCGCCGGTACTGAAATGGTGTTGGAAGAAACCAGCGTAGAAGAAACCGTCACCGTTCCGACGCAAGAAATTGCTTTGGGCGCGGTCTACTTCTCGTTGGACAAAGCCACCCTTTCCGACGATGCCCGCAAAATCGTAGAAGCCAATGCCGCCGCTATTAAATCGGCTGCTTCGTTGGCCTCCTACCGCATCACTGTAGAAGGTAACTGCGACGACAGAGGCACCACCTCCTACAACATCGCTTTGGGTCAAAAACGCGCCGATGAATTGAAAGCCAACTATGTTCGCTTGGGTATTCCGGCTGCCAACATTGAAACCGTTTCTTACGGGGAAGAAAAACCCGTTTGCACGGAAGCCACCCAAACCTGCTGGGCGAAAAACCGCCGCGCAGATACGCTTCTTAGCGTAAAATAACGCTGTTTTGGCAAGGAGCCCGAACACACATGAAAAACGTTACTAAACTTATTTTTATGGCCGGTTCGGGCTTTTTGCTGTCCGGCTG
>CACXER010000046.1 GCA_902766765.1 uncultured Elusimicrobium sp.
CGCGATATGTTATTCAAAAAAATGAATAACAGCAAAATGTCTGTGCGCCAAGCGGAAGATGCGGCGCGCGCACTCATGTTCCCGACGAAGAAAACAAATAAAAAAGCCAAATCCGCGGATATTGCCAGTTTTGAAAATGACTTGCAAGCCGCGTTAGGTACCAAAGTGGAAGTGAAGTGCGGTAAGAACATGAAAAAAGGCACGCTTGTTATTCACTATCACTCGCTTGACGAGTTGGACAACATTGCCAGCCGTCTGAAACATAAAATGTTGTAAGTGAAAAACATCTATCTGTAAGTTGTAACTTAATATATAAAACCCAACACATTACGTGTTGGGTTTTGTTATTTTTGCAGGTAGTATTACACTAAAATTATAAATTTACTTCCCAACAAGCGAGTTCGTTGTTTGACCCACATGTTTGTTCTTCCCCTTTTCCGAAGGTTTTGCATAAGGCAAGACCTTTCGCTTGGGCGCTTCCGCAGAACATTTTATCTTGTGCGAAGTCGTAATAAAGATACCACAAACTGGAATTGTGTTGAGCATAGGCCACATTGGTGGTAATAATACGCCAAAGATGCAATTTGCAGTAGGTGGCAACTGCAATAGAAGGGGAGGAGGGTAAGACATTAAACCCGATGTCCAAATCGTTAAAGTCCGTTGTATAAGTGTTGTTAGCCATATAGAATATTTTTTCCGCGTCAACAACACTACGGAGCAACGTTATTCCTTCCGCTAACCGGCTTTTTTCCACGGCTTTTTGATATTGTGGCAAGGCTACCGCCGCCAAAATGCCGATGATGAGAACAACAACCAACAATTCTATTAGCGTAAACGCTTGATGATTATGCATAAAGATCTCCTTTTTACTTTTTGTTGTCTTGCTACTAATACTTTATTATCATTTTTTTTTTTGGTTTGTCAAGTCCCTCTTAGCGGGGGCGGGCATGAGGTCTTGAACCGCTGAGTGTTGAGGATGTCTTTTAGGTCGGGTTTTCGGCCCCTTATTATCAAGCACAAAAAAGGTCCTCCAAAAAGGGCCTTTTTATAAGCTTGCTTACAATAATTTTTAAGTGTAAGTGTGGAATTTATTTATTGTTTTTTCTTCCTAATAAGCAATGATAGTTTTTGTTCCATTGAGATTTTATTTTGCGTAAAATCAATCTTCGTAAATCACGGGTTTTTAGGATGAAATCCATATTCTGTAATTTATCAAACAGATATGCTTGATATGGAAAATTGAATGGTAAGGTGGGCTCTTGCCACGTCGGGAGTTGCGCTGCCCAATCATGCCATGCCGATAGGATAGAAGCATCTATTCCTTGACGGGTTAACCAATCCATAAAATGGCGGTAAAGTAACGGATAACGACGATTAAGTGTATCTATATCAATCTGTTCGTAAAGTTTTATCCAATTTTCAGCAGTTATCTCTGTACCGGGTTGGTAGGGAATGGCAAATAAATTGCACATTTCGCGCGAGCGCAAATCATCATTAGTGATTAGTATGGGGATGCCTGTATTGAGTGATAAAATTCCTCCGTGCATACGGGAAAAACAAGAAAACACAAAAGACGATACAAATTTTTTCCAGGATTCTATTCCGGCGAAACAAGGACGGTATCCTAATCCACAGGCACTAAGGTCGGATAAAGACAGATTGGTCGTGTCGGAATGTTTTGTAACAGTTTCTTTAGGGAAATAGGACAGGGCAATTTGTTCCTGTTCATCTTGTAATACATAAGATTTACACGTAAGTCCTAATACGGGGTCATTCAGATGAACTTTACGTTTAACCACTTGATGTTTGGGTCCGGTTTCAAAAAAAGTCGGACACCCAACCGGCTCCACATTTGTAATGCCCAGTTTATTTA
The DNA here is from genome assembly GCA_902766765.1 of uncultured Elusimicrobium sp. Taxonomy (GTDB): domain Bacteria; phylum Elusimicrobiota; class Elusimicrobia; order Elusimicrobiales; family Elusimicrobiaceae; genus Avelusimicrobium. The sequence goes on from CACXER010000046.1 coordinate 1,874, forward strand.
AAATGGCGGCAGTTTCTTCGCCACGTATGCTCATAGAGGTGCTGTGTTCGGATAAAATATGTAAAAAGCGGATAAAATCCGGTTGCAAGCGGGTATACCAATCGGGGCTGTCTCCGGGGAAGGCATTGGCCCCCAAACTAAAAACTACAAAAGGCTTTTTAAGTTGGGTTAAAAAATGATTAATACGCGCCCAGTCCGGCTTAATTCCGTAAGACAGATTGAGACGGATTTGGTCTTGCAAGGAAATAAGCACATGGGAATTGTGCCGATTGATTTGTTCTACGAGTTCGTCTTCGTTTTGAAAATCCCACGTCCATAAATTTTTAATTTCCGGCAATGGTACCGGACGGCCAAATAAGATTTTATAAATGGCATAGGCGATATAAGCATTTCCGGTGTTTTGGCCTACCGTATTCATAAAGATAGGGAGTGTAGAACATTCTTCGGGCGTATAACAAAAATTAGAGTTGATAAAAAACGGCTTTTGGAGTTGTGTCATAGGCTATTCTCCTTTCTGTCTTTGGAAAATAGCGCACAAAAACGGCTATTATCCTTGAGCCTTGGAACTAACCCAACAAAATAACAGCCGTAATTTGCTGTTTTTGCAAACAGCAAACATTCAGCACAAAATAAACAGCTCATGACTTCCGTTCATTTTGTGCTTGATAGGCTGTCTTTGGAGTTCCAAGTGCCCGTTTGAGCTCTGCGTTTTTAAAACGCTTCCAAAAACAGATTTAAATTTTTAAATTTCCCCTTGCGCGGGGATTGTTACTCCCTTACAACATTTCTATTGTAGCAAAAAAACGGGGGCCTTGAAGGTCCCCGTTTTTGAATATTGTGTTTGTTAGTTTTGTTCTTCGTAGAAAGCACGTATCGTGTCGCACACGCGCATGACTTGCTCTTGCGTGATTTCCGGGAACATCGGAATAGACAGCACCTCTTTGGCGGCCTTTTCCGCGTTGGGGTAATCTTCTGCTTTGAGTCCTAAATGCGCATACGCCGGTTGTTTGTACAAAGGCACCGGATAATACACGGCGGATCCGATGTTATGCGCTTTTAAATATGCTTGTAATTCGTCACGTTTTTCGGCACGAATCGTAAACACGTAATACGATTGCGACGACCCTGCCGGCGGGGTGGGGGGAAGAACAACCGGCACTCCGGCTAATCCTTCTTCGTACCACGCGGCGGCTTTGCGGCGTTTTTCGGTCCATTCTTCCAAGTGCGGTAATTTCACACGTAAAATGGCGGCTTGCACTTCATCCATGCGTAAAGTGGATCCTTCCAAATCGTACTCATACGCTTTGCCTAAAGCGCGTCCGCTGTGGCGTAAAGAACGGCAACGGTTAGCAATTTCGTCGTCGTTGGTGGTAATACAACCCGCATCGCCACACGCACCTAAATTTTTGCTTGGGTAAAAACTGAAACACCCCGCATCACCGATACCCCCTACCATCACGCCGTCGCACGAGGCCAGGTGTGCTTGCGCGCAGTCTTCAATGACTTTTAAACCATGTTCGTTGGCTAAATGCATAATGGCATCCATATTGGCCGGATAACCGTATAAGTGAACGGGCAAAATGGCTTTTGTTTTCTTCGTGATTTTGCGTTCTACATCGGCCACGTCTATGTTATAAGTACGGGGGTCAATATCGGCAAACACAAATTGCGCGCCCGTTAAAGAAACAGAAGATGTGGTGGCAATAAACGTAAACGGTGTGGTAATTACTTCGTCGCCCGGGCCGATTCCGGCGGCTTTGAGGGCAATTTGAATCGCACTCGCGCCCGATGAACATGTAATACAATGTTTCACACCGATAGTTTTGGCAAATTCGGCTTCAAATTGTTCGGTTTGCGGACCTAACAGCCAGTGCATGGAATTGAGTGCATCGGCGGCAGCCGCGTTGATTTGTTCTTTTAAACTATCGTGTTGTTCTTTTAAGTTAAACAACGGGATCGGATTGTTCTCAGTCATAATTCTCCTTATTTATACAAACTGTATACTTCCGGCATTTCCAGAAGTTCTTTCGTGATTTTAGAAAATTCTTGTCCGGTAAACGTGGCCACCAAACTCACGCAGAACCGATTGTCTTGCTTGGTAACTTCTTGTTTGAGCACCGTTACATTTTGTTTTTCTATAGCAGAAACGATGCGCTGAACTACTTCCCAACGGGGTTCACAAACTAAATAAATCGTATCGTAATGCTTGAGCAGTTCTACCAAGTGAATGGTGCGGCGCATACCAAACTGCAAAATCAAAATAGCACAAGCCGTCACCGTGGCCCAAATGTATTGGCCGTACCCGATAGCCATACCGATAGCGGCTACCACCCACACGCTGGCCGCAGTAGTCAAGCCGGAGATTTTATTTCCGTCGCGCAGGATGGATCCTGCACCGATAAACCCTAACCCCGTTACCACTTGCGCGGCAATGCGTCCCGGATCTCCGCCTTGTTGCCCCATTTGTTGGGACAAAATCGTAAACAGCATGGCCCCCAAACAGATTAAACAGTTGGTGGCATAACCGGCTGGCTTATCGTGATATTGGCGTTCCATGCCAAGAGCCCCGCCCAGTACAAGTGCCAGAAAAATTTTAATCAGCATTTCTTCCATAGTATTATCCTACAAAAAAAATCCGCCGCGTAAAAGCGGCGGATAAAATCAGTCCATCACTTAAAAACGGCAGCCCAATTTGAGCATGACGTTGTAATGGTGATAGTGCCCACGGCCGAAAGTAGATTTCACTTCGTCGGCGGTTTTGATGTAATAATAGCGGGCTTCTACCCCAAAAATCATACTGTCATCCAGGTCAAATTCCAACCCGGCGCCTAACATGCTGGCTAAATCCGTTCCGTCAACAGTTGGAGCATGTCCGCCGTTATTTAATTTTTGGCGTACAAACGTATGGGCCAAACCGATACCAAACGGTACGTATAAGCGAGTGGCTTGAGACGGGAAGAAACTGACGCGCCCCGTTACGAGCCCGGTGGCTACGCCGGTGCGGTAATAGTTACCGGCGGTGTCTTTTTCACCGTCGCCCAGTTGCGTATAGTTACCGTCTAAACCAATTCCGAAGAACGAAACTAAATTGCGGGTAAAACCAATGCCCGCCGTCCAACCGGTGGTACCCAGGTCATAACCGTTTTTGTTCCAATTGTCTTCCGGCAAAACTATGCCCCCGTAAAATTCCACACGGGTCGTATTTTTGCGAAGTCCATATTCTTGCAAGCCGTAGTAGTCCTGCGCCATAGCAGGCACGGCGATGAGTAAGGCAAACAATGCTAGTAATTTTTTCATAGGGATATTTTCTTCTCCTTATATATATTTTAAAAAATTTTCTGCGGATTTTACAATACATAATTCCCGGTCCCACGGTAAAAATTATATAATAAGCGTATGAAGAAAGTATCCGTTTTATTAGGTCTATTGGCCGGATTACTAACAGGGTGTATGCCCCGTACCGTTATTAGTCCGACGTATGATTTTTCCCAGATGCAGCGTATCGGCGTGATGGCGTTTAGTAGCCAATGGCAGACGTTGCAAGGGGTGGAAAATTTATTTGCTAAATACCTACTTCAAAACGGGTTTAAGGTGGTAGAGCGTGCCCAGTTGGAAAGCGTCCTGGCCGAGCACCATATTGCGGTGTCAGGTTATTTATCGCCGCAGACCACACGTGAAATCGGCCGTATTTTGGGAGTAGACGTTTTGCTCGTTGGCGAAGTGAGTGCTTATACACCCGCTCGTACGGAACTGACGCTTACGGCTTCGCGCCAAACGCAAGCCCGTCCCGTTTATACGCAAGAGGTTATGCGCCGCCCAGACGGTTCTTATGCCGGTTATTTACGTAACGTAGGCACCGAAGTTTCCCGCTCGGCCGAAGTGCGGCCCACCCAGTATACAATCGATGGGCAAGTAGGACTTATTGCCAAAATGATCGACGTGGAAACGGCCGAAATTGTATGGATTGGTTCGGCAGAGGATTCGTCCAAAAACACGTTGGAAGCGGCAGAAAATATCGCCCGTAAATTAGTAAAAAGTTTTAAAAAGGAATTGACTAAACGTTCGCAAAATCCATGAAACATCATACCTATCCGTTAGCCGCGCAGGCCTTTGCGTTTTTATCGCAAGTCTTTTTTTCCGTTATTAAAGTAGCGGTTATTGTGCTTGCTTTGGCGGTTGGCGTGTTATTGGCGGGGCAAAGTTCGGTGGCTCCTGTAAGTGTGCGGCTATTGACGTCGTACGCCATGGAATATGCGGTGGCTAAGTTTAAACCGTATCGCCATTTGTTCCCAGAGCCGTATTTAGTCAATATAGAAACTAATTAAAGAGGAAATTATGTTAGACATCAAACAAATTGTTGCAAACCCTGAAGAATTTAAAAAACGCTTGTCATTACGCAAGCCGGAATTGGCCGATCAAATTGAAGCCGTGCTCACCAAATATACCACCTATAAAACGGTATTAGCCCGGGTGGAAGAATTACGCGCCAAACGTAACGAGATGTCTAAATCTATCGGAAAAATCAAAAAAGAACAAGGCGACGAGGCGGCCAAAGCCGCTATGGCCGAAGTAGGCAAAATTAAAGAAGAAATGGCCACTCAAGAAGCCGCACTAGAGCCGCTTAAAAAAGAAGTGAACGATTTGTTGTTGTCTATCCCGAATATGCCTAATGAAAAAATCCCGGTGGGCGTGTCGGACGCGGACAACCCGGAATATATTCCCTGTTCTATCCCTTTGCCTAAATTTGATTTTAAACCGTTGGACCACCAGGCGGTGGGGGAGAAACTCGGCATTTTGGACTTTGAAGCCGCGGCCGCGCTCTCCGGAAGCCGCTTTGCCCTTTTTAAGGGAGACGGCGCACGCTTGGAACGGGCGATTATCGCGTTTATGTTGGATATGCACGCCAAAAAAGGATATACGGAAATTTTACCGCCCGTTATTGTCAACGAAGATATTTTGATCGGCACCGGCCAACTGCCCAAATTTCGCGAAGATATGTATGAACTGACCGGCGAGCCGAAACAATTTTTAATTTCCACCGCGGAAATTCCGCTGACGAACTTAAACCGCATCCGCGTCGTGCCGGAAGAAGAATTGCCCATTAAACTGACGGCCTATTCGCCGTGTTTTCGCAAAGAATCGGGCACGTACGGCAAAGATACGCGCGGTTTAATTCGCAATCACCAGTTTGATAAAGTGGAACTCGTGATGCTTTCCAAACCGGAAAATTCGTACGAAATGCTGGAACAAATGGTCTCTGATGCGCAAGATGTATTAAAAGCGCTTGAAATCCCGTACCATGTAGTAGAGTTATGTAGCGGCGATATTGGTTTCTCGTCGGCTAAAACGTACGATATTGAAGTATGGATGCCCAGCGAAAATAAATTCCGCGAGATTTCTTCCTGCTCTAACTGTTTGGACTTCCAAGCCCGCCGCATGGGGCTGCGCTACAAAAATGCCTTGGGCAAGCAGGCCTATGTGCACACGTTAAACGGTAGCGGCCTTGCCGTAGGGCGCACATTTGCGGCCATCTTGGAAAATTTCCAACAGGCCGACGGCTCTGTCATTATCCCCAAAGCGTTGCGTCCGTACTTTGGCAAAGATAAAATTGAGGCCAAAAAATAATGCGTCGTGTTGTCTCTTGTGTTATTGGCGTAATCGGGCTATTGTTTTTGAGCAGTCTGACTTGGGCGGAAATTAAATTGCCGCCCGATGTGATGACGCATGCCACACAAGGTATTAACGGTGTATATAGTTTAGATTTTGCTACCGCCCAACAACATATCCAAGAAGTGTTTGCCACGTATCCCGATCACCCGTTTGCGCATTTTGGCAACGCGATGATTGCCTGGAGCCGCTACGAATACGAATTTGAAACGAGCGATGACAAACAACGCGTCGTGTTTGAAAAAATATTAGACGATTCTATTGCCGGCATCAAGCGGTGGCTCAAAAACAATCCGCAAGATCCCAACGGATATATGGGGATCGGTGCCCTATATGGGTTGCGGGCGATGTTTTCCATGCGCAACCGTAGTTGGGTAACGGCGTATTTTTCCGGGCGGCGCGCCATTAGCAATTTGGAACGTTCTTTGGAGTTAGACCCGTCTTATTATGATGCGTTTTTTGGCTTGGGAATTTACCAGTATTTTGCGGGGACTTTACCCAATGTGATAAAAGTATTGGCGCGGCTGGTAGCCATTAAAGGGGATCCTGCCGAGGGCGTGCGGCAACTTAATTTAGCGCGCCAAAAAGCGTTGTTTACAGCCGATAGCGCAAAACTTATTTTAATTGAAGTACAAAACACGCGCGGCAGTCAATTTTATAATCCGCAAAAGTCGTTAGAATTTATCCGCCAACTGCGCGCCAAATACCCCACCAACCCGCTCATGCATTATGTGGAAGTAATTTGCTTGTATGAGAATGGACATTACGACGAAGTAACGGAAAAGGCACAGTATTTTCTGGATCAAATTGGGCACAATCCTTTTTATAAGGATATTTATATTGCCCGTGCTTATACGGCTTTAGGCACCACGCAAATGGCAAAAGGAAATTTTGAAGCGGCGCGAGATTTGTTTGAAAAAAGTCATCAGGCCATATCCGGGCAAGAGCCCAGCCGCTGGGGCGTGTGGAACGAACTCCGGTTAGGGCAGGTGTATGATGTGCTCGGCGAGCGAAAAAAAGCGTGCAAACAATATCAATATGTGTTATCATTCAAAGATAAGTGGGGCTTTGACAATTTAGCCAAAACATTGTTGAAAACGCCCTATCAAGTGCCTGCTTCCGGCGTAGGTCCGCTACCGCCGCAACAGAGTTGATGAATTTGAAGTAAGTAAGGGTGGCTTGAAACAACCCCGCCGCCCATATTAAAAAAGGAGAAAACATGAAAAAACTAGTAATTGCTGTGTTTGCCGTATTGTTTATTGCTCCGGCCGCGTTGGCGGATAACTGGGGCTTGGGTTTGCGCCTGGGTGCTGCCGAAAACGATCCGAAAGACATGAAAGATGTTTATGATAATGCTTTTATGTATGGGTATTCCCAAGCAGAAATGGATAAAGGCTATGGCGTTTTCAGTTTGGAAGGATTGTATGAGTGGGATTTATCCGACGAAGCCAATAAGATAGGTGTAAAATTGGGCGTGGATATTTATGGTGATAACGAATTGAAATTAGATTGGGAAAGCGAAAAATATACCGAGACCACGTATGCGTTTCCGTTGACGGCTTATTACAAAAGAGATAACGGCATTAAAAATTGGAGTTGGTTTGCCGGAGCCGGCTTGACTTTGCTTAAAACGGAATTAGAAAGCAAAATTGCTGGTTGGGGAAAAGAAACCACTTCTAAATCTAAAGTGTTCCCGCATATTACCGCAGGGGCGGAATATCGCTTCTCTAAATTATTCGCTTTAGGTTTTGATGTGAAATACAACATCGCTGCTAAAGTTAAAAAGAACGATACCGTAATGTCTGACCGCTCCGGTTTCGGTGCGGCGATCACGGGCCGTTTCTACTTCTAAGTATTGTTGATACAAACAATAAAACCCCGGGTTTTGCCCGGGGTTTTTTGTGGGGTTGTTACTCAATCATTCCTCCGCCAAGCACTACGTCGCCGTTATATAAAACGGCACTTTGGCCGGCGGTGATAGAAAGTTGCGGCTCATCAAAATGTGCATGAATTTTCCGATCTGCTTGCACAGTAACATGCGCGTGGGCGGGTACGTGTAAATTGCGGATTTTAATTTCGCAATCAAACGCTGTCGCGGGTGGCTCTCCGGTAACCCAGCACACATTTTGGGCGGTAAGAGAATCTTTGTATAAATCTTTTTTCGGGCCGATGATGACCTGATTTTTCGGTGCGTTGATATCCACCACATACATCGGCTCTGCAAAGCCGCTAATACCAAGACCTTTGCGTTTGCCGATAGTATATCCCCAAATTCCGTTGTGGTGCGCGACAACTTTGCCGTCTTTCGTAATAATGTTGCCGGGCTTGTTGGGGAAGTTTAATAAATCATTATAGTCGCCGCAGTAAAAATCCTGGCTGTCTTCTTTATCGGCTACTTTAAGCCCGGCGGCGCGAGCAACTTCACGGATTTGTGGTTTTGTTTTTTCGCCGAGGGGAAACAACACGTGCGAAAGTTGTTGTTGGCCTAAGCGGTGTAAAAAATAACTTTGATCGCGTGATAAATCCACGGCTTTTTTGAGCAAGTATTTTTTTGAATTTTCGTCGTAGCAAACACGCGCATAGTGGCCGGTGGCAAATTTATCAAACGCAATGCCTTGCGCGCGTGCGGCGCTGGGCAGAACGCCAAATTTGATGAAACTGTTGCACAGTACGCAGGGGTTAGGTGTGCGTCCGCACGAATATTCCAAACGGAAATTATCCAATACCACTTTGCGGTACTCGTCGCGGCAATCTACCAAAACGTGTTCAATGCCCAGTTTATCGGCAATCTCTTTAATTTCTTGCACGTCTTCTTTTTCCGGCGACAGGCACGCATTTTTTTGATATTCGCCCTTGGGGACAGGCAGTGACGGGTCCCATACGAGCATGGTAGCCCCGATGACACGGTAGCCCTGCTCTTTGAGAAGTACGGCCGCGGCGGCAGAATCCACCCCGCCGGACAAGCCGACTAAAATAGTCTCTTTTTCCATCAATTCCTCACAGATAATAAAATATGTACTTAAGGTTGAAAGCCAAAAGGACAACTATATTGTAGTATTTTTGGCGGTTTGGCTGTAATTTCCCTGCCGCCACCCTGAGTTTGATTCAATGTCTTGTTGTTTCAAAAGCGGGAAGATTTTTAATGTCGTTTTTGGTTTACCCGCAAGATTAAATATGGTAGCATAAAAAAACAGATAGATTTGATATAGAGGAGTAAATTTTACTGTAAGCCTAAAAAGCTTATTCACAATTTGAGTGCTGTTTTTAGTGGTCTGTAAAGACCGCGCTTTTGCGCAAGCAAAAGAGGTTCAAAGCTAAGAATAGTCGCATTTTGCTAGTAGGAACGGACTAATTACCCGGTCTTGCTAGCAAAATCTTGTATTGACTCAGTTTAGTACAAGTAGGCGGCTGTTTGTTGTGTGCTTTGAACCTCACAATGGGCAGTCGTCTTTTTTGTTGTGAAAATCAAATTTGGAAGTATAGTAGGGTTAAGTGTTATGAAAAGCCGAGGACAAGGCCTTTGCTAAATATACACTTAACAAAGTAGCAAGCAGACAACAAACTCCCCTAGACAGGATTGCTTCTGCCAGAGGTCTGGTACAAAAAGGCTAGCAGAGATGCTGTTTGCTTATTATTCCTGGTAAGGGTATTTGTAGTTATAATGGTATTTACACATTCAGTGCGTTAGAAAGTTAATACATTGTTTGGTATAAATTTCTGCTGCTGGAGAGTGCCCTAGAAATAATAGAAAGACAAGTCCCCAGTATTAGTATTCTACTGAAAACTCTGCTCTTTCTAGAGAATTGTTAATTCTTATAAATAAGCCAAAACCTACCTTGATGTATTGGGTGGCGGCGGGGTTTCATGAATTCAGCATATTATCCAGATAATATTTTGATTGGAAGCCTGAATTTTCTGATTTACCAAGATAATTATAAAGAGCGGTTACTTAACCCGTAATAAGAAATGAAACTGCATTACGTAAAGTAAAGGTATCGGCAGGAGTTTGGCCAGGTATATTGAATTTCATGGCCTGGAGTCTGTAACAGTCAGATGTAAGGAAACTAGAAAAAGACAGGACAAAAGGAATTTTGAATGAACAGAACGTACAAACTAATAAAAGTTCTACGTGCAAACAAGTGGACAACGGAAGACATATGGACTTTTCTTAACATATGTGGAGCGTGCCCCGACAAAATGGAAAATATAAAAAGTTTGGAAGATGCTTTGTGTTGTGTCAGGACTGCAAAGTGCAAAGAAACAGCCACGATAGATATAGATAGGGATATAACAAAGGCCGTCTATACTTTAGAAAAATTTGCATATAGCACGAATGATAGACCGCTGATGGAAAGGATAACTGTTTTGGAAGCAAGAGAGGATTTTTGTGTCGTGGTTAATGAAGAAATAAAGGAAAAGAATAGTAAAAACAAAACTGGTTTCATCATTATTTGTATTGTTTTGGCAATACTCCTTATTCCTTTAATGCCCTTTATCTTAACAATATTGCTTGCGGTTTTAATTACCTGGTTACCGATTATGTTTTGGTTATGGGTATGCAATAAGCTTCGTTTATAAACAAAAGAATACGATGTAGAACAAGTTTTGAGTCCCCAAATAAAAAGATACAAAATAGGGTTATCGATTCTGATATAATTGATTTATGAAAAAGATTATTGGTATAAGTTTTGCAATGATGTTTGTCCTTGGCTGTGGCCTTTCGTATATCCGGCGTGATTATTCTAGCCTTCCTATTCAAACTTTAGAAGAAAAAGCCGCGCAAGGAGATTTGCAAGCTGTCTTTTGGTTGGGAGATCGGTATTTTTTAGGAAAAGGTGTCCCTCAAGACAAACAAAAAGCTTTTGCACAATGGGATACCGTTTTGTCCGCCGTGGAAAAAGAGCCGGCCGTTATTTCCCAACGATGGTTTAAAGAGGCCTATCAGCAGCACCATCCCATAGCCGTATCTATAGAAATGTTCAACTGGAGCGTTGGCGCCCGTAATGATGCGAATGCTTTTGATAAGAATTCGTTGCCGCATGTTGGAAGGCGGGTGGATAACTTCTTATTGGCAAGAGAGAAGTATCCCCAGTATCATGATTTTTTTGTTGGGTTGGAAGAGGCGGTCCAATCTATGGGGAAGGCTTCTTATATCATAGGCCAACGATCCTATGATGCAGGAGAGAGACAAGACGCTTATTCATGGGCAGACCGGGCCTGTAAATTAAATTATAAGGACGGGTGTGTCTTGGCTTTAAAAACATTTTGATAATATGCGAAACTTTATCAGCTTCTTAGGCATTGTGTTTTTCTTGACAACAGTAAGTCAAGCCCAAGGAATAGATTTAAACCAAAACTTTAATAAGGTGTCGTTGGCATCTGTGTATGATGGAGATACCTTTCGGGTACATTTAGCGTGTAAATATGGTGTATTTTGCAAAACTATTCCTATTCGTGTACGTGGAGTAGATTGCCCGGAAATCAAAGGCGGTTCGGCTGAAACAAAAGCGCTTGCCAAACAAGCCAAAGCATTTACTAAGAACTTTCTCAAAAGCGGTAAAATTTTATTACGTAACTGTGGGCGTGATAAATACTTTCGCTTACTATGTGACGTAAAAGTAAATGGGAAAAATTTAGGTGAAGAACTTATCAAAGCAGACCATGCTGTGCCGTATGACGGCGGCACAAAGACGCCCTTTAATCCAATTTAATTTCGGTGGGAATGGTGGATGTTTTCTTTTGCGGTTTGTTGACAGAAATGTGCGCGTATAACCGCTTTACCGACGGATATACTTTTTGGAACGCCGCCACGATGCGTGGATCAAAGGATTTGCCGGACTCGTCTAAAATATACGCCAAGGCCTCTTCGGTGCGCCACGCTTTTTTGTACACACGGAACACGCACAGCGCATCAAACACGTCGGCCACGGTAACAATGCGGGCCTCCAGCGGGATTTCTTCCTCGTGTAGTCCTTTCGGGTATCCGGTACCGTTCCATTTTTCGTGGTGATACAAACTCATTTTGTGTGCCATTTGCAATACTTTAGAGGTGGCCCCTTCTAAAATACGGCCACCGTAAATGGTGTGGGATTTCATCGTTTCAAATTCTTCCGGCGTGAGTTTACCGGGTTTAAGCAAAATATTATCGGCAAGTGCAACTTTGCCGATATCGTGTAAAGGACTCGCGTTTTTAATGAGTTCCGCTTCCGCTTTGCTCATGCCCAAAGCCAACGCAAGCAAGTAGGAAATAATGCTGATGTTTTTTAAATGTTGGCGGGTGTCTTGTTGATCTCTGTATTCGGCCGTAACGGCCAAGCGGTAAATGGTTTCTAACTGGGCGACGCGGACTTCCTGGTACAATTTAGCAATTTCAATGGATCCCGACGCCAACGTAGCCAGCAAGCGTAGGAGCCCTTCGTCGCTTTTATCAAACGGCGTACCGTCGGATTTGTTGGACGCTTGAAAAACACCCAATACTTCGCCGGAGTTGTTTTTGAGCGGCACGGCAATCGTGGCGTGCGTGCGGAACGCGGTAACGATATCCACGTCAATAGAAAAGCGTGGATCTTCGTATGCATTGGGTAAATTGATTGTTTGTCCGGTGCGGGCCGCGATAGAAATAAAACCGTCGCTGTTAAGCGGGATACGGATTTCGGTATGTTCTAACCCTTTGCCCTGAGCGATTTTGGACCACAATTCTTGTGTGTCATCGTCTTTGAGATAAATCGCGCAACGGCCCACGTCCAACATTTGGGTAATTTGTTGGGCGATAATATCCAACAACTTGTCCAGGTGCAATTCGGAGGAAATCCGCGAACCGAATTCCACCAACAGACGAAGTTTCTCTTCAGCCGTCAGTCGCTCATGAGCGTGCATTGGGTCTAACATGACATTACCTGTCTACGTCTACAAAATGCGTCGCTTTTGCCGCCGGATAGAATTTTTTACACAAATAATTCAATTCCAGAACGGCCAGCCCCGACAACGCCACGACTTGATGCGTGCGCGTCCGGGCGAGTTTCTCTACTGCCTGTAAGCCGATCTTCGCTGCCTCTTGGGGGGCAACAAACACATATCCGTACGCGGGCACATCCGCGTCCGTATAAGAACACTCTACAAAATTTTTTCCAAAAAGGGTATAAAGAATTTTTTGTGCTTGGCCAAATACCGGATCTTGCCGTTTAAACAGGGCCCCCTGTTCCAGTTGCACTACCGACGACGTTTTGGCTTTTTTAACGGGGGGAAAAATATCGGTTACAAACCGTACACAAGAGGTTAACTTTTGTGCCCGAATTTCCCATTTTTTATACCCGGCAAACAATTGCGGAGCCCGTTTTAAAAATAAATACACATCTATGCTGTCTGTTAGTAGCGGCAAGTTTCCGCCAGCTGTTTTGGCGTGAAACCGGATTAAACGACGCAGCACACGGCGGCTTTGGCGCAAGTCTCCATACACATACGAAAACAAACCGGAGGGGGTATTGGTCCATACGGCGGTCCGGAATTTGCGTTGGGCCAGTTTGAGCGTTTGACACGCGATATCGGGCAACACAAATTGCGCTTCTAAAGAAGGCAAATAAATCAGTTGAGGCTGTGGATCGTTTAGCGCGAGTTCGTTTTGTTGTAAAACTTTTTTTAACGAGGGCGTTTTAGCCGGTAAGATTTCATTCAGATGATTTAAAAAAGACAGAGTTTTTAATCGGGTGAGTTGTAAGGCCCGTACTAATTTGAGCACACCAAGTTGACGCAAGACAAGGGCGGTACGCGCCGCAAAGGCAAATAGACGCGGGGAACTTTCGCGCTTATTTAAGAACCGGTACAAAAGTGTAGGTAGTACGTGCATTTGTAACGCACGGCGCATTTCCAGCACATGTTCTGCCGTCGGAATTTGTCCGGCACAATGTTGTGTACAACGTCCGCATAATGTACACGTGAGGAGCGTTTGTGTGAGGAGTTTATCACGTGAATTTAATTTGATTTTTCCTTCCAATACAAGTCGCAAAAGTTGGTTTCGTCCGCGCGGTGAAAAAACTTCCTGTTGGTGGAGTTGATAACTTGGGCATACTTGGCTGCACGCCCCGCACCGGTTACAGTACGAAACCGAGTTATAAATATCTCGATTGCCTTGAGGGGATGATAGGGCTTGTAATTGCCGTTGAGGTTTTTCGGGGGATAAACGTATGGGGTTCATACCGTTTCCTCCGTCGGCACCGAAAAGATATTTTGTGGATCCAATTCGGATTTTACACGCCGGTAAATTTCGTGCCGTACAAGGGGTTGTGTCGGTTTCTCTTTGAGAGGAGCCGCCTTTGTGGCATAAATTTTGAAAGTTAGTTCCGTGATAATTCCCAACGAACCTCGCGCGCCCGCAAACAAACGAATGAGATTATAACCGGCGGCATTTTTAGTCAGTTTTCCGCCATAGCGCACGAGTTTTCCGTTGGGCAGTAACGCCTGTATACCAACAACGTGCGCGTAAAATTCCGGGAATTCTCCGGAAGAAAACACGTCGCCCACGGTGCTTTTGCTTCGGGCGGGAAGAGCACTATAAACACCCTTTTTGCGTAAGGTGTTAGCCAGTTGACTTAGCGTAACACCGGCCTGAGCCGTTACGGTGTAATTGGTTGTATCTATGTCGGTAATTTGATTGAGCCCGGTAGTTGGAAAACCGGTTTTGTTCGTTTTCGTTTGTGTAGAGAGGGTTTGTTGTAATTGTCGGACCTCCGCGCAAGCAGGCGGAAAAACAACGGCTTTCTCGGTATAATTTATCGGAATAATTTTACCGGGGTTAAGTAAACCGGCCGGGTCAAAGGCGTGTTTAATATGGGAGAATAATTCCAGGGTCGGAGCATCGTATTCATCTGCCATAGAACTGCGTTTTTCTATACCAATGCCGTGCTCGCCCGAAATCGTCCCTCCTGCTTTCAGGCACGCTTGCAAAATTTGTTTGGCGATGCGTCCTACCCGTTGGGTATCTGCCGGATTGCGTTCATCAAATATCAGTTGTGGGTGGAAATTGCCGTCTCCTGCGTGAAAGAGCAAACTGGCGTGAATTTTATTTTCGGCAAGAATTTGCTGGACTCGTTTTAACGTGCCGGGCAATTCACTGCGCGGGACAGTTCCGTCGCATACAAGCACGTTAGGGGCCAACTGCGCCATGGCGCTATAGGCGGCTTGACGGCCTTGCCACAAGTGCGCCCGCTCCGCGGCAGTGTCTGCCGCATCAAAATGACGAGCCCGGTGTTGGGCGCAAATTTCGCGCAATGCCGTTTCATCTTTTTTAATTTGGGTGGGTTTGCCGTCCAACTCTATCAACAAAACGGCCGCGTCTTGTGTAGGATATCCGGCGTGTGAGAAGGACTCCACGGCTCTTGTAGTATTTTGGTCCATGGCTTCCACGCAACGCGGGATAATACCCCGGGCGATTAAATCTGTAACGGTTTGCACGCTATCTTCTAACGAAGAAAACGTTATCAAAAAAGTACGGATATGTTTGGCAAGCGGTAAAATTTTTACTTTTAGTTGCGTGATAATTCCGAGAGTTCCCTCGCTCCCACATAAAAGGCCCACCCAGTCCGGCCCAGATTCTTGTCGGCTAAGGGTTTGAACCGTACCATCGGCAAGTACCACGGTGGCCTCCAATACATGGTCCAGCGTGCCTCCGTATTTCAAGCACCGGGCCCCGCTTGCGTTTTGGGCTACATTTCCACCGATCGTGCAGAATAATTTACTGGCCGGATCCGGTGCGTAAAAAAATCCCAACGGAGCCAGTTGTTCTTCCAACCGACCGGTAATGACGCCCGGTTCTACCACGGCGTATCCTTCTTGTGTGTTGATTTGCAAGATGCGGTTTAATGAAGATAAATTTAATAAAGCCCCGCCCTTGACCGTCGCGCAACTTCCGGCGTGATTGGTGGCAGCCGCCCGGGGGACAAAAGGGATATGAAATCGGTGCAAAATTTGTACAACAGGGGCCACTTGATTGGTACGCGTGATATGTACGACCAGATCCGGCCGCATACGTGATAGCGAGCAATCGTACGCGTGCAACCGTAAAGATAATTCATCCGTACACACGCAGTACGGGCCTACGGTCTCCTTTAAAGCGCGCAGGGCTTGGGCGGGTATATGCATAAGTCGCTCTGGTATAAGTTTGGTATACTATATTATAGTATTTGTTCGGACGGAGTTCTATGCAATCATCCAAAAGATCCCGGCGGCTTGTTGCCGTAGGCGATATTCACGGTCAGTATGAACCGCTGGTGGCTATTTTACAGCATGCGGGGCTCATTGATGCGCGATTAAATTGGACAGGTTCATGTGACCGTTTAATTCAAATCGGCGATATCTTGGACCGTGGGCCGAGGGCTACCGAAGCGATGGCCTTGTTAGATAAAATACAAGAGCAAGCCACCGCGGCCGGCGGAGAAGTTATTCGGTTGGCCGGTAACCACGAGTTGGAAGTCCTGTTATCTAATTTCTCCATTTCCGGTTTGGACGGGGTGGCGGCTATCCACCTGCGCGATAAACTGACGGCGCAGGTTTTAAGCGGTGCC
>CACXER010000047.1 GCA_902766765.1 uncultured Elusimicrobium sp.
TTTAATGGAAATTTTCCGCCCGCCTAATTTCAGCGCGGCACTTTCCAAGTCGCTGATTTTACTTTGCGCTGGAATTTGATAAAACGCTTTTTCCGGTGCAAAAGAAAGTGTCCATTCCGTCTCGTTAAACGTAACGGAACTATTTAACATCACATCATACACAAAAGGACTTTTCTCAAAATAGTTGAGCATCTTTTCCCACAGTTGCCGGTTGGAAATGGTTTGCTGTAATACCGGTTCCGCGGCGGCGGGGATAGGAGCGGGGGTCGCCGCAGTGGATGTTGTTTTGGCAGGAGTGGATACCGCTTGGGCGGCAGAAGCCATTTTCGTGGCATTCGTAGACGTTTTGCGCACCGGAGCCGGTTTTACTTGTGTGTTTGACGCCGGCGTAGTGGGCCCTTGCGGGTTATCTCCCCGCTCTAAGGCCTCCAAACGGCGCACAAAACTATCAATGTCCAAACAACTGTCCATGACGGTAAATAAACCTACTTCTGCGCTGATAAGCGGAGTGTCTGAAAACTTCACTTCTTCACAAATTTTATTGATTTTACGCGAAAGTTGCGCCAAAAAGCCGGGGCTAACTCCGTCCAATAATTGTTTGGCACCAACAAAAGGCTCGTCCCCCTGGCCGAGGACAAAGTAAAACGCTTCGCCGAGTGCATTCTTTAAATCTTTCAAAAATGAATTAGCATCAAACCCTTCCGCCGCTAACGTTTCAAACGTTTGGTGTAACACGGTATTGTCTTTTCGGATAAGGGCCTCCAATGTTTGTTTGAGCAAGTCCTCCGGCGTTAACCCGAGCATATCCCCGATGGTTTTTTCATCAATACGCTCGCCGCAAAAAGCAATCGCACGGTCTAATAACGTAAGCGCATCACGCATCGCACCGCCGGCGTTTTTGGCAATAATTTTAGCCGCGGCCGGCGTTAAATCTATATTTTCCGCGCCGGACAAATCCAACAAATGCGTAGAAATTTCGTCCGTGGTAAGCGGGCGAAAACGGAACGCCTGGCAACGGCTGACAATGGTAGCGGGTACTTTGTGTTTTTCCGTCGTAGCCAAAATGAAAATAACATGAGCCGGCGGCTCTTCAATAGTTTTTAATAGGGCGTTAAACGAACCGGCTGAAAGCATGTGGACTTCGTCTAAAATAAAGACTTTAAAACGGTCACGCGAGGCGGCAAGGGCAACGGTGTCAATAATTGCTTCCCGCACGTTATCCACTCCGGTATTACTGGCCGCGTCCAACTCCAACACGTCCATATCGGCACTTTGGGCAATTTCCAAACATTGCGGACATTTACCACACGGCTCAGCCGATGGTTTATCTTCCCCGTGTCCGGTACAGTTAAGCGCCTTGGCTAAAATACGCGCCGTCGTTGTTTTACCGCAACCGCGCGGTCCGTAAAATAAATATGCATGGGCAATACGACCGGATTTAAGCGCGTTCTGTAACGTTTTGGAAATACTCTCCTGACCTACCATGTCTTCAAATTTTTGTGGACGGTACTTATTCGCCAAACTGATATAAGGGGAAGTTGTTTCGCTTGCCATAATTTAACCTCTAAAATTTAATCTCTAAATATTTTAGCCGCGCGGCGCACCGCGTGTTTATAATCTAAACTGATTTTGCCCGGGCCTAACAACACCGACGGTAAAAGCGCGGTGATGGCCAGCCCCACCAGGGCTACATAAATACGGTTGAAGTCGCCACCGAAAAACAACACGCCGACGGCTCCCACACATAAAACCGATAACACCGCCGCCCACCGGGTAAACCATCCCAGCATAAGCATCAACGCCAACAACACTTGCACTAGGGCTAACGCCACGGCGGCCTCTACCGGCAAATGCCAGCCAAGCACCACGGCGTTGTACAAAAATTCACGATAGTATAATAAACACCCTGCCGCCACATATCCCAACACAATAGCGACGAGAAACCGGGTCATAAAAAGCGTCCACGAAAAAACCGTTTGATTGATATTACATTGCAAAGTTTCTTGTTGCATAAGGTCTCCTGTCAGAAATCTACTTCCACCGACATAGAAAAAAAGGTTCTGCGTGATTCCTCGCGGCGCGGTTCAAAAACTTCCACCCCGCCGGACAAAGCGGTATCCCCCCATTTTAGTTGCAACCCCGCACTCACCGCGACAGACGGTTGGTCTGTTTCTGCATATTGATAACGAGCAACCGCCGCATACGGCGTAATAAAACGTGTGGGGTAACTTGCCCGCAAGGCCGCAGCTTGTTGCAAAAAACCTTGCACTACCGCTGTCATAAAGGGGATATCGGCCCAACTAAACCATATATCCGGATCTGTGTAGTTATTATATTGTATCACTTTATGCCAGGCCGTTTTTACATCCCACGGGCCCAAGGTAGCTCCGGCGCGCAACTGAATATTTGTTTCCCGTTGGTAATAGGTGCCATCCATGGCACCCCCGATATCGTCATCTTCAATACGGTAATGGACTCGACCGAAACGAGCTTCCAAAAAAGGATCCGTTAAAAAACCCCAGCGGTAGAAAGGGTACCATACGGCGCCGGCATAGTAACTAGTTCCCGTGTTGTTCACGGCTGTGGGTTGGTAAAGCACCTGCGCGTAGCCCGTCCAATTATCGGTAAAATCATATGAAACCCGCAAGCCGTAGCGGTGCGTGGTGCCGATTTCTTCCAGTTCCGGATCATCGTCAGGTCGGTAGAATTCGTAAGAAGGTGTAAAAATAAAATTGTTATCCAAATTCCATACATACGAAGCTCGCATGGCGGAATAACCGCGTTCGCCGTTTACACCCGAAAAACTGAGCTGCCCGTAGCAAAACGCACACGGGCAGATCAGTAAGATGAAACTTAAAAACGCGGTTTTAAGTTGCATTATTTTTTGCGGGCTTTGGCGATTTTGGCGTCTTCGTCTTGTAAGAATTTTACATAGTTAGACGCTTTGCGTTTTTTCCACGCCCCTTTGTGATAACCATAACCGATAATCAGCGGAATAAGCGTGGTGCATTCGCCATAAACCATTTGTTCAAGCGCGGTGGAGACTTTACCCCAAGAAGAGGCTTCTTTTAAGGTAGAGCCGGACAACGCGCCGTCACGCACATCAGCCACCGTAATTTGTACGGCGTATTTGTGCATGGGAATTTCAGCCCCTAAAATTTCCGCCGCCACTACGGTGTCTTGCGCAAAGTTTTTCGGCACACCGCCGGACCACATCATAAGCCCCGTTTCTTTGGCTTTGATTTTGATTTTGGTGAGTTCTAAGAAATCTTTGGCGCTGTCGATAGACACGTGGGCACCGGGGTGTTCGGTCTGGTGGGCTACAAAGCCGAATCCGGCCGAGCAGTCGCTAAACGCAGGAACGAATATCGGTACACCGTGTTTATAAGCATTGTAAACGATAGAATCTTTGCCCTTGTTATTTTTGGCTAACCATTTACCCATTTCCCAAATAAATTCGCGGGAAGAATAGGGGCGCGGTTCCAAATAATTGCAGATTTTGTGGATCGTTTCATCGCAATTTTTCAGTTGATCTTCATCAATATAGGTGTCGTAGATGCGGTCAATGTGTAAATCGCGCAATAAATTATCGTCTTGATTGTACGGCGTGCCAATGTAGTGTTTGTAGCCAAGCGCTTCAAAAAAGTCTTGGTCTACGATATTGGCCCCATTGGAAACGATAGCATCTACCATGTTGTTTTGGATCATATCCACCACTACTTTTTTCATACCGGCGGACACCAAAGACCCAGCGATGCACAATATAACCGAGCATTTCTTATCCGAAAGCATCATGTTATAGATTTTGCTCGCTCTGGCCACTTCGCGCGACGCGTAGGCCATGCCCTCAAACGCTTCTACCATGGGGACCACATTGTATTTTTTCAAATCAATGTGTTTGATAGTATTTTTGAGGAAGTCTTTTTTTGTAAGTTTTGCCATTTCTTTTTACACCTCTTGCCTGAATTTAACTTCTTTTAGTAAATTATAGTAAATAACACGAATTTTTCATAGTAAAAAGTGAGGATTTTATGTACCCGAATTTGCAACGAACTGACCCCGAAGTTTTTAACGCCGTGGAAAAAGAATTGTTCCGCCAACGTGAAAAATTGGAACTCATCGCCTCTGAAAATTTCACTTCCCTGTCCGTTATGCAAGCACAAGGGTCCGTCCTTACTAATAAATACGCGGAAGGGTACCCTGCCAAACGTTATTACGGCGGGTGCGAAAACGTAGATATCGTTGAAAAACTGGCGCAAGAACGCGCCAAAAAACTATTCGGTGCCGAACACGCTAACGTGCAGCCGCACTCCGGTGCGCAAGCCAATATGGCGGTGTATTTTGCGCTCCTAAAACCCGGCGATACAGTACTCGGTTTAAACCTTTCTCACGGCGGACACCTTACCCACGGACATCCTCTAAATTTCTCCGGCAAACTTTACAACATGATTGCCATGAATGTGCGCAAAGACACGGAAGAAATTGATTACGATGAAGCCGCCGCGCTTGCTAAAGAGCATAAACCGAAACTTATTTTAGCGGGCGCCTCCAATTATTCACGCGTGTTTGATTGGAAAAGACTGCGCGAAATTGCCGATAGTTGCGGGGCCTATTTAGCGTGTGACGTAGCACACTATGCGGGACTCATTGCCGCCGGAGAATATCCCTCACCCGTTCCGTATGCGGACGTAGTTACCACCACCACACATAAGACGCTGCGCGGGCCGCGCGGCGGACTGATTTTATGCAAAGAAAATTTAGCCAAAGCCATTGATTCGGCTGTTTTTCCCGGCGTACAAGGCGGGCCTTTAATGCACGTAATTGCCGCCAAAGCCGTTTGTTTCGGCGAAGCGTTAAAACCGGAATTTAAAACGTATCAACATCAAGTGAAATTAAATGCCGCCGCGCTTGCGGACGCCTTAAAAGCGCGCGGATACCGGTTAGTGGCGGGCGGCACGGACAGTCACGTGATGTGTTTGGATTTGCGTTCCAAAAACATGACGGGCAAAGTAGCCGAAGCCGCATTAGATAAGGCCGGCATTACCGCTAACAAAAATACGATTCCGTTTGACCCGGAAAAACCGTTTGTAACAAGCGGTTTGCGGCTTGGCACACCCGCTATTACCACGCGCGGCATGAAGGAAAAAGACATGGAACAAGTAGCCGCATTTATTGATGAGGCGCTTACGCATCATGACGATGAAAATTACTTGGCGCAGATTGCCCAGCAAGTGAAAAAGTTTTTACAAAACTTTCCGCTGTATGAAGAATTGAAATAAAAAAATTGGCCTGTGCTTAATAAAGCATGGGCCAATTTGTTACAACTTGATAACCCAATAACTATCCCCCATACCGTTAGATGATACATTAAATACTGCTTTACATTGTTGTTCAGTTCCGCGGCAATATAAAGTTCCGGCGGGATCCCCTTCAAAATAGGGACGGCTATTATCTTTTGTCAGGGCATAACAGCAAGAGGAATTGTCTCCGCAAGGGATACATTCAAAACGATAAAACCCCTCCTTGACATCTATGTCTAACTCACTTAAATCAGTTGTCCGATGGCCGTTAGCCAGTTCGTATATTTTTTGGGCTTGCTGAATTTTTTGGAGCATTAAAACGGCTTCCGTGGCACGCGATTTTTTCACTGCTTTTTGATATTGTGGCACCGCCACCGCCGCTAAAATACCGATAATAAGTACGACTACTAAAAGTTCAATGAGCGTAAATGCTTTTGCATGGTTATTAAATAAAGGCTTGTCATCCTGAACTCGTTTCAGGATCCCCCCCGCTTTTGAAATCAGAAACAAGGTGAGATGCTGAAATAAATTCAGCATGACGTCTTGTTTATTTTCATTTAAACTGACTTTACAACCACTTTTATTTTGCATACATATCCCTCCACAGGATTTTAATATACGCAAATCTTAGCAAAAAAAAAAATAAAGTCAAGATCTTTATTATATTTTGTTTACAACAGACACTAATTTGTTATAATTTAGAAAGCAAAAAAATTCACTTAAAAGGAAGTGTAAAAAAACAACAATGTACGAACCGTTTGTAGCCAAAGAAATATTCCTTACCAAAGGAATCGGACGTCACAAAGAAAAACTGGCCAGTTTTGAAGAGGCCTTGCGCGATGCAAAAATTGCGCCGTTTAATATTGTACCGGTATCCAGCATTTTCCCGCCCGGATGCAAACTTATTCCGGCGGCCAAAGGCAGAGAGCAACTCAAACCCGGTCAGATCTTACATTGTGTTATCAGCCGTAACACAAGCAACGAATACCGCCGTATGATTGCGGCGTCTGTCGGCGTGGCTATTCCAAAAGACGGTAAAAACAACTACGGGTATTTGTCCGAACACCACAGTTTCGGTGAAACCGATAAACAAGCCGGCGACTACGCCGAAGACTTAGCCGCTTTAATGCTTTCCACCACGCTTGGTATTGATTTTGATAACGATACCACCTGGGATAAAAAAGAAGAAATCTGGAAAATGAGTGGTAAAATCGTTCGCACCACCAACATCACCCAATCTGCCATTTGCGTAGACGGTATGTGGACGACGGTATTAGCCGCTGCGGTATTTGTCAGATAACACGGACTTTTTGTGAGCGAAGACAACGTACAAATCGATAAGTTCATGGGGCTGGAGAGCAAAACAAGTTCTCTGCCCCTTTGTCGTTTCGTGGTAGTGCCTGTGCCGTTTGAAAAAACGGTCTGCTACGGGCACGGTACCGCCAAAGGCCCCGCCGCCGTGATTGAGGCCTCCACCCAAATTGAACTTTGGGACGAGGAAACCAAAACCGAAACATGGGAGTTGGGCATCAATACACAACCCGCTATCAATTGCAAAGGGTCTACCAACACCGTTTTCAAAAACATTGATAAAACCGTGCGCAACTTGATGCAATATAAAGCGATTCCGTTTTATATCGGCGGTGAACACACCGTTACGCAAGCGCTTGCCCAACCATACATTGAAAAACACAAAAACTTGAGCATCTTGCACTTTGATGCCCATGCCGATTTGCGCCCGACGTTTGAAGGTACGCCCAAAAGCCATGCATGCGCGTTATATCCGGCGTCGCGTCAAGTCAAAGTAGTGCAAGTGGGCATCCGCAGTGTAGCCAGCGAAGAAAAACAATTCTGCAACGCGGGCCACGTAACCACGTATTTAATGCACGAACACCGCGACATTAAAAAACTCATCCCGCAAGTCATTAAAAAACTGACGGATACCGTTTACATCACCATTGACGTGGACGGCTTTGACCCGTCGGTCATTCCGGCTACGGGCACGCCGCAACCGGGTGGGTTTATGTGGTATGAAGCGTTAGATTTATTCCGCGAAGTCATCAAGCACAAAAAAATTGTAGCCATTGACGTCGTAGAAGCGTGCAAACGCAGTGCGGACACGATTACGGAATTTAACGTGTCTAAACTGATTTACCGCCTCATGGGATATTTGGCGCTCAAAGATAAAAAGAAGAAATAAGTTGTTTTAATACATACAAAACACCCCGGCAAAAACCGGGGTGTTTTTACTATTGTTGAATCAAAGTAGTATGCTCATCTGCTTGTGTTTTTCCAACAGAGCGACAGATTTTTTTTCCTTTTTCTTTTATCCAATAACATCCCAATTGGCCGTCAATAGAATAGGTAATACTGTAATATGAACCTTGAGGAAGCCGGTTGCAAACAGCCAAAAGTCCAGGCACCATACCACTAGCCGTAGAATAGGTGCGACATATAAAATTTTTTGTTTGCATACCAGGAACAGCACTATAAGTGGTAGACATTGCGGAAAGGTCCACATCCAATTCATCAAATCCTGTTGCGTAACTCCCATTTGCCAAAAAATATCTCTCTTGTGCTTTTCCTATCGCTGAAGCCATTGCTATTCCTTCTGCCATTCGCGCCTTCTCTACCGCTTTCTCATATTGCGGCAAGGCCACCGACGCCAAAATCCCAATGATGAGGACCACAACCAATAATTCTATTAGCGTGAATCCTTTTACACCTAAACTACCTTTAAAACCACTTTTCTTTTGCATACATATCCCTCCACAGGAATTTAATATATACAAATTAAAGCAAAAAAAAAAACAAATGCAAGTCTTTTTTGTGCCTTTTTAAAAAACAAGGCAAAAGTACAAGGGCACAAAATTCCGACTAACAAAAGTTCGCGTTATCAATCTCCAGCCGTTCTAGGCCGCGCGCTCGTACGGAAAGTACTTGACAAATAACAAAAAAAAAAACAATAATATGATGTTGGCTAAAAACAAAGGAGCAAAAAAATATGAACAACACAAAAGCATTTACGCTTATTGAATTACTAGTAGTAGTTTTAATTATCGGCATTTTGGCGGCGATAGCGTTGCCGCAATATGAAAAAGTTGTGGAGCGCAGTAAATCCGCGCAAGCACTTACTTTGTTAAAAGCCGTAGCGCAAGCCCAACAGGCCTATTTACTTGCCAACGGAGAATACGCTACAAAATTTGATGAACTCGCCATAGATATTCCGTGGACCGGAAACACCCAGTTTCTACCGGGGAGCAATGCTACTGATACAAAATCCAACTCGGATTGGACGCTACAAATAGAAGATGCCCGCAGTGGTGGATACGGAGTCGGCACATATATGATACGCACCGGGGGTAAATACAAAGGGGCCGGTTTCCGGCTTTTAATGGCAGATGCCAATTCTAACTACAATCAAGATTTGCCTATTTATTGCATGGAAAGAACAACCGGCGCACGCTTTTTGTTTGATTCGTCTTTACCGGCCGGGGCCTATTGTGTGCAAATCATAAAAGGCACTTTGAACGCTGAGTCTCAATTCAACCGCATTTACAGTCTCCCGTAAAAAAGTGGGCGCCACAAAAAAGTGGCGCCCGTTATTTATCACACCTTGTGTAAAATTACCCAAACAACTCTTTAAAGAAACTTTTTTTGCCACCCGTTTCTTTGGCCAGTTCTTCTAAAAGTTCTTTTTGGCGGGCCGTAGGTTTTTTGGGTACTTCAATTTTCACGTTGATAAGCAAGTCGCCAAATCCTTTTTTGCCCAGTTTGGGCATGCCGTTACCTTGCATTTTTAGCACTTCGCCAAACTGCGTACCTTTAGGGATTTCCACTTCAATTTCCTTGCCCTCTATCGTCGGGACTTTGATACTTCCGCCCAGCACCGCTTGCGGATAAGTAATTTGCGCGTCCAGAACCAAATCATCACCTTCGCGGCGGAAAATTTTGTGTTCTTTCACATGCACTTCTACATATAAATCGCCAAAGCCGCCGCCGTTCGTGCCGATATCCCCGCCATTAGAAACACGTAGCGTAATTCCGCTGCGCACCCCGGAGGGCACTTTGACCGTGATATTCTCTTTCACGCGTTTCGTGCCGGAACCGCGGCAAGCGGAACACGGTTTTTCAACTACCGTACCGCGGCCGCCGCAATCGGGGCAAACTTGGCGCATGCTGAAAAAGCCCTGTGAATAAGTAACCGTACCCGTTCCGCCGCACGAGCGGCACGTTTTACGTGCACTGCCCGGAGCCGCGCCGGAACCGTCGCAAGCGGAACAATTATCCAACCGCGTATATTCTACCGGGATTTCCTTACCGCTAAACGCTTCTTCTAGCGTGAGGGTAACGTCCAGTTTAAGGTCTTCGCCACGCTCAGCGCGCGGTTTACCTCCGCGTCTAAATCCTCCGCCGAAGATGTCTCCAAACATGGAACCGAAAATATCGTTGATATCGCCAAAGCCGTTGGCGTTAAACCCGCCAAAGCCGCCGGCACCGTTGACGCCTTCGTGGCCATATTGGTCGTACATTTGCTTTTTTTGCGGATCGGACAAAACAGAAAACGCTTCGTTTACTTTTTTAAACTGCTCCTCGGCTTGTTTGTCGCCGGGGTTGCGGTCGGGGTGATACTTCATGGCTTGGCGACGAAACGCCGATTTAATTTCCGCTTCCGTAGCGGTACGTTCTACGCCAAGTACTTGATAATAATCTTCTTTCATGGTTGTGGGCATAAACTTAATCTAGTATATTTATATTTTATTAAATTTTTCCGTCCGTTGCCTGGTCTCCCCCTTTTCTACTTTATTTATGCTATAATTATAGTAGCGAAATTTCCCCTAGCGGGATTTTTCGCCGGAAAAAATTATGTACGCAATTATTGAAACTGGTGGAAAACAGTACTGGGTTAAACCCGGTCAAGATCTGCAGGTTGAAAAACTGGAAGCGAAAGCGGGAGATACCGTAGAACTTAAAGTTCTGTGGGCCGCTAACGAAGAAGGTACCTCAGCAGATACCAAAGCCGCTAACACGGCCAAGGTCACCGCTCAGGTGGTCAAACACTTGAGAGGTCAAAAAGTCATTGTCTATAAACGCCGCCCGAAAAAAGGATACGAACGTACCCAAGGGCACAGACAATACTTAACGCAAATTAAAATCACGGATATCCAGTTATAAATTGGGAGATAAACAATGGCACATACAAAA
>CACXER010000048.1 GCA_902766765.1 uncultured Elusimicrobium sp.
AAAAAAAAAAAAAAAACAAAATCAAGACCTTTTCGTTTCACCACGAAAAAAACGGTGCGGAAGAAAAATTCTTCCGCACCGTTCGTTACTAAATACCTATTTATTGTTTTCTGTCCAACTCGCTTGTTGCGCGGCGGCCTTGCGCGCGGCTACGCGTGCTTTGTGGCGCCCGAATTTCTCTACATACGTTTGAATCAGCAAGTAGAATAGCGGAATTAAACAGAGCCCCGCCATCGTACCGATGAGCATCCCCCAAAACACAGGAACACCCAACGCGCGGCGACTAGCCGCTCCGGCTCCGGTGGCAACGACCATCGGCACCATACCTAAAATAAAGGTAAACGCCGTCATCAGCACCGGGCGGAACCGCTGGGTTAAACCGTCCATAGCAGACAGGTAAATAGAGGTACCATGTGCGTGTTCGTCTTTGGCGAATTCCACAATTAAAATGGCGTTTTTAGCCGCTAATCCGACGAGTAACACCAATCCCAACTGCGCGTAAATACTCAAAGACAAGCCCGTAATCCATAAGCCGAACAAACCACCACCGATGGCAGCCACAACAGACATCAACACCGGCACGGGAATTGTCCAACTTTCGTATTGCGCCACCAAAAACAGATACGCAAATATCAATGCCAATATAATCAAAGCACCTATCTGCCCTTGGTTTTTCTTTTCCTGATAACTCATCCCCGTCCACTCGTATGAATAGCCGGGTGGCAGACTTTTCATAATTTCTTCCGTAGCGGCCATGGCTTGCCCCGTACTGGCCCCGGCTTTAGGCGACGCGTTGATACCGGCCGCCGGATATTGGTTATAGCGCGAAATACGCCGCGGGGATAAGATATTTTTTAAATCAACTAACGCCATCAGCGGCACCAAATCACCCGTCGCACTTGTTACATACATTTTGTTAATATTTTCAGGCGTCATACGGTATTTGCTGTCCGATTGCAAAATCACTTTGTTGATTTGCGTGCCGAAGTTCACATCCCCCACGTACGAAGAACCTAAATAGTTTTCCAACGTGGAGAAAATGCTGGACACCGGCACTTTCATACTTTCGGCCTTAGCGCGGTTCACTTGCAGATATAAGTTAGGTGTATCGGCACGGAACGACGGGAACGGCCGGTCAATATACGGACTTTGCATCATTTTCCAGGCAATCATATTGACGGTGCTTTCCAATTTCTGATAGTTAAAATCGTTGAGTGATTGAATACGCACATCCAACCCACTGCTCGTTCCCAACCCCGGAATAGAAGGTAATTCTATCGCGAAAATAGTGGCTTCCGGGAACCGGGCAAACTGTCCCATAAACCGTTGGGCAAATGCAGTCTGCGACTTACTAACCACCGGTTTACGCAAAATCCACTTCTTAAATAGGCGCACCAGCACGTTGGGGTCTTTGCGTTTATTCCACGGCTCCAAGTCTATAAACACAATCCCCACGTTTTCCCCGCTACCGCTCATTAAACTGAACCCAATCAGCCGGGTAACGTGTCTAACGCCCGGCGTCTGGCGGGCTTCTTCGGCCACTTGGTCAATAAGTTGTTTGGTACGGTCAAACGTGGCTCCTTCGGGCAATTGCACGTTTAGCAGGATAATACCTTGGTCCTCTAACGGAATAAAGGACGTCGGACGGGAAGAAATCAACGCAAAATCCAACCCGATAAATCCAACAAACAATAGCACAATAATTACTTTGCGCGCCAACCGCCGCACCGTGGAACGATACCCGCGCGCGCCGCGTTGCACTATCATGTTGAACCAACGCAACGCAAAGATTGTTGTTTCCGGAATCGGTTTTAACATCGTAGAACAAATGGCCGGAGATAATGACAACGCATTGAGGGTGGAAAAACACACCGCCACCGAAATCGTGACCGCAAACTGCGTATAGATCTTCCCGGTGATTCCCCCCATAAATGTAATGGGAATAAAGATGGCTAACAGCACTAGCGTCGTAGCAATAAGCGCGCTGGATAATTCCTCCATCGCCTGGTTAGCCGCGTCAAAAGCCGATTTTTTCTCGCGGTTCATCAGCACAATGACACGTTCCACCACACAAATAGCGTCGTCTACCACTAACCCGATAGCCAGTACCAAGGCAAACAACGTAAACATATTGATGGAATAACCAAGCGCCATCATCACGGCAAACGTACCCAAGAGTGACACCGG
This sequence comes from uncultured Elusimicrobium sp., assembly GCA_902766765.1. Classification (GTDB taxonomy): domain Bacteria; phylum Elusimicrobiota; class Elusimicrobia; order Elusimicrobiales; family Elusimicrobiaceae; genus Avelusimicrobium. Next base: position 2,188 of record CACXER010000048.1, read on the forward strand.
GATCGTCGCCGCCGGAACGAGCGTAGCCCGCCAGTCTTGCAAAAACACATAACAGACGATAACTACCAAGATAAACGTCAGCAGCAGCGTAAATTCTACTTCTTCAATAGAAGCATTGATAAACTCGGTGGTATCTACGGCGAAATCGTACACCAATCCGTCCGGGAAGAATGCAGATAAACGTTTTAATTCCGCACGGACTTCCTTCATCGTTTCCAACGCATTCGCCCCAGAGGCCAAATTGAGCATCAGCGGCACGGAATCGCTTCCGTCAAACGCGGCTGAGAAACTGTAAGATTCTTGGCCTATTTCCACATTAGCGATTTCGTGCAAATGCACAAGTCCGCCTTGTGCATCGGTGCGGACAATGATGTTTTTGAAATCTTCTACCTCATTTAAACGACCGTCAGTTTGCAAGGCATATACCGTTAAAACGGTACCATCATTGGGCCGGGCTCCGATTTTACCCAAAGAGGGCTGATAGTTCTGGCTGGCAATAGCGGCCTTGACGTCCGCAATGGAAATATGAAGTGCGGCCATTTTGTCCGAATTGAGCCACACGCGCATACTTTTGGCCGCCCCGAACACCTGGGCTTCCCCGATACCGCTAATACGACTTAAATTTTTCTGGACGTTATTATTTAAATAATCACTGATTTCCAGCGTACTCATTTTACCGCTGGGATCACGAAAGGCCACTAACCCCAACATGTTGGATGAACGGCGGAAAACACTCAGCCCATACCGGGTAACTTCCGTCGGCAATAGCGGGGTTGCCTGCGATACACGGTTTTGCACTTTTACCTGAGCAATATCCGGATCCACCCCCGTTTGGAAAGTAACAGTCAACATATAAGTTCCATCAGCGGATTCGGAGTTCATGTACAGCATATCCTCCACTCCGTTGACGCTGGATTCCAGTGGAATACCGACTGTCTTAGCAATTACTTCAGCACTCGCCCCGGGATAAGACGCACGAACCACCACTTCGGGAGGAGTAATTTCCGGATACAACGCAATCGGCAACGATTTAAGCGCAATGAACCCAGCCAAACATAAAATGAGTGAAATAACAAGCGCAAAACGCGGACGTTTAATAAAAAATTTAGCAAACATGGTCTATTTTCCCTCGGGCTCTTGTGCGGCAGATGTCGGCTGGTCCTGTGATCCGCCCGCCAGGCTGACTGTTACTTTTTGTCCGTTTTGCAATTTTTGCTGACCGATAGGCACTACACGGTCGCCTTCTTCCAATCCGGAAACCACAATATATTGCCCGTTTATCATATCCCCTAACGTAATGTATTTTTGCACTACAGTACCATCTTCGGCAACGGTCATGACATACTGTCCGGTGGCATCTTGCGAAACCGCCGTCTGCGGAATTAAAATAACCGGGCGGAATTTATCCATACTCACCGTTACGTTGACATAGTTGCCGGGAATAAGTTTATTTTCTTTATTATCGGCTTGTGCATACACGGCAATTGTAGCGGTTTGGGCATTGATCTCGTTATCGGCAAAGACATTGGCCTCGGGCATTTCAATCGTTTGCCCGTTGGGGAGTGCAATCTGAATATCCGGACGTTGGGTAGTCAGTTGGTCCATACCGGATAAACGTTCTTTATCCGTGATAGAAAATACAACACGGATAGGATCCATTTGAATCACACGGGCCAGACGGTCGGCTCCGGCCTTAGCCAAATTACCTTTGGTGAGCAATGCCTTGCCAATGTAGCCACTAATCGGAGAGCGCACTTCGGTATATTGCAGGTCCAATTTGGCCAAATCCAAACTGGCTTGGGCCGATTTAACATTGGCTTGCGCTGTAGCCAAATTGCTTTCGGCCACTTCCAAGTCGGCTTTGGAAAGCATCTGATCGTCATACAGGGATTTTTCGCGGTTATAGTTACTTTGGATTTGTTTTAAACTGGCTTTGGCTTTTTCTAACGTGGCCTCCGCCGCGGAAACGGCGGCTTTATAGCGGGATTGGTCAATAATAAAAAGCACGTCGCCTTCTTTGACAAAGGACCCGTCTTGAAAGAGAACTTGGTCAATATAACCGGAAACTTGCGGTACCACATCGGAAGAATTGATGGCTTCCACGCGGGCAATAAAATTCTTACCCCGGGCTACCGGCTGTTTCGTTACCACTTTAGCCAACACGCTGGCCGGGCCGGCACCGCCGCCCATAGCGGCCGCGTTGGAAAAGAATTTCCCATGTATCCACCATCCAATCGCCCCACCTACCAAAAATACGCTTGAGTATTTAATATATCGTTTAACTGTTTTTTTATTCATAGTCACTATTCCCCAATACTTCTGTATAAGTTTGCCTTGCTCAAAAGCAGGCTATAAAAAGCCGTAATTTTATTTTGCCGCGCATCGGCCAATTGAGCCACCGCGGAAAGTAAATTCAAAATATCCGTCTTTCCTACTTCATAATAACGGAAAGCCACGCGGTGGTTTTCTTCCGCACTTTCCAACACCGTTTGGCTGATTTCATACGAACGTTCAGCCGTTTTGTAGTTTTGATAAGCACTCCACACTTCGTTTTCTACCTGACGTTTAAGAGCATCGGTTTTGTTTTGGGCCTGTTTATATAGATAAGACGCTTGCTCAGCAGCGTACATATTAGAAAACCCGGAAAAAATCGGCCACGTTATCATCAGCCCGGCCGCATTATTGACTCCGTACAAACTATTGTGTTTCCAATTATCTCCCAACGCCGCAGAAGCCACCGCACTAACGGTAGGCATCATGTGGGCACGTGCCGTCGTTAAATTAGCCTTGGCGGCTTTTTGTGTATTTTCTTGCGCCAATAATTCGGGTCGCTTTTCCAACGCTTGTGCCATGAGGGCTTTTACGTCGTCATTTTTAATATGAGTGACTTGCTCGTCGTATACCGGATTCTGCAAAGTAATGAATGTATCGGGTTGCAAATTGATGAGCACCGCCAGCGTTCCACTGTTTTGTTTTACTACATTTTCATGCTGCACCACGGCAAGTAAAGATTGTTCATAGCGCGTTTTCGCTTGCAATTTATCACTCAGCGACACCATACCCAGTTTATAGCGCTTCTGGGCTTCCTCATAAGATTGTTTATAGGTATCCAAACTGGCTTTAGCGCTGACTAAAGATTCTTGTGCCGCAAGTAAATTGAGATAAGCCGTTTGTACAGAAAGCAACAAATCGTGTACGGCGGCATTGTAGTTCTCCGCTGCGGCTTTGACATAGGCCCGTGTACCACTGTTGCGCGCTTCGCGGCCGCCGAAATCAAACAGTAGCCACGATGCTTCGGCTTTGCCGGATAATGGTTCGTCTTGCGTGTAGGAACCATGTTCCACTTTCGTTCCGGTAACCTGCCCGGTTCCGGTCAGTTTAACGGACGGCAAATACTCCGCACGTGCAACACCGAGTGTGGCCTCTTGCGCTTTTACCCCCATATATTGCGCGGCTAAAGACGGGTTCGTGCAAAGACTGATTTGAATAATGTCTTCTAAATTTAATGCTTGGGTCGTAACATCTTTATCCACACATCCTTGTGGCGGACGAACGCGGTACGCGCCCAGCGGGTCTAAAGCCGCGGCGGGTAACGCGAAACTGCACAACGCAACTAAGAATAGATATTTTTTCATTTCTTATTTGTTCCTTTCGTATACGAATTTAAAATGGCTAATGTATGGCGCCAAACGACTTCTTTAATTTGTTGGCGGAGTTCCGGAGAAATATGCGAAACACCTAATTCTTTTAAAATAACCAACCGATGGCATTCCGACAACATCACTTGCCCGAAAATACTTCGCGATACTACTAATAATTCGGGCGATTTAACAGGCAATCCGGTCAGTTTGGCCAGCAACTGGTGAGGCAACTCCCTATACGGAGCCAAATAGGATAAAAGCATTTTGCGCATCGGAGCCGATTCCAGCTCCACCCGTGTAAAAATACGCTCTAACGGTAAATCGTGGTTGCTTAGGCCGCACTCCAACAAATAATCCAACATATGTTTTAATAGAGCGAGTGCCTTTCCCCGCGGGTATGCCAACACCTCATCGGTCGTTGGCAACGGTTCGTTTTTATTCCATGATCTACGGCGGTGTTCTTCGGCTAAAAACTTCAACGTTTCCTGATAGAGTTTTCGTTTATCGCCGAAATAATAACGGATGGCCGACACATTGACCTGCGCTAAATTCACGATATCACGAACGGACGCGCCGGAGAATCCCTTTTGGGCAAACAACCGGGTGGCGGCGTGAAGAATTTTTTGACGCGTGTCTTTCATGATTAAATTATATAAAAATAGAGGGATAAAATTCAAACAAATGTTTGAATTTTACCCCTTTTTATAATACAGATTGTCCGTATCCGCAATCACAAACGTCCGCAAAATAAACCGCTGCGAAGCCGCTTATTTAAACGTCCAGGCATTGCCCCACGCGTTCTCAATATATTCCAAAAGCGCCTTATGCAATAACACCCGTTTGGTCGTGCGGATTCGGTGCATTTTAGACGGGTCGGCTTTGGACGGCACTTCCAAAAATACCGTCGTAGTGCCGCGCGTCATATCCAAGTAACTCTTAAGTTTTTGCAGTTCCTCTTGCGTATAATTGGCAGGCAAGCGGACTGTGAATTCTTTGGCGATATTGGCAATCAAGTCCGTTATGTTGCTTACGTCTTGCAAGTTGAGTTCAATACGGGCACTGTCGTCGTCCGTGCGAATATCCCCCAAAAAGTTCAAAATTGCGTTAGGAGCCAGCAAGGCGCCCATATTCTCGTACGTGCGCGGGAAGACGTTGACGGGTAGCGACCCCGTACAATCTTCAATCATCAGTTGTGCCCAATCTTTTTTAGTCTTCTTATTTTGGCGGCGTTTGAACAGCGTAATAATGCCTAATACATTTAATCGGCCCGTCGCGCGGCCTTCCAAAATATCAATAATCGGCGTGGCGTGAAGTTGAGATAAATTATGTTGGTATTTTTCCATCGGATGCCCGCTGAAAAACAAGCCCAAGACTTCTTTTTCAAAACCGAGCAAATCGCTACGGGTCAGCGGAGACGCCGTAACGGGTTTAGTTTGTTTGACGCTGACAAAGGAAGAAAAATCATCCCCGAACAAACTGCCCGTCGTAGTTTTTTGCCGATCGCGGGCAAGGCGGTGGGCCGAATCAACGGTTTGATCCAAATTGGCCAGCACATACGCACGGGTTATGCGCGGGTCTTGCTCGGGCGCAATTGAGTCGAATGCTCCGGCTTTGGCAAAACTTTCCAACGTTTTTTTGTTGACTACTTCGGCCAACCCCGGGCGGTTACACAAATCTTCTAGCGAGGTATATTTGCCGTGTTCCTTGCGCTCGCGCACAATGGCAATACAAGCCTCATCCCCGGCGTTTTTAATAGCGTTGAGTGCATAGCGAATACACTCTTTGCCGTCCTTTTCTTCCACGGAAAAATCCTGTTCCGACGCATTGATATCCGGCGGCAAAATTTCAAAGCCCAACTTACGCGCTTCGGCCAAATACGTAACAATTTTATTTTCTTTATCGTCGGCGCCAATGGCATTGTGCCCGATTTCGTTGGTCAGCGCGGCGCACATAAATTCAATGGGATAATTGGCCTTTAAATACGCCGTTTGATACGATACAAGCGCATAGGCGTACGAGTGAGATTTATTAAACCCATATCCGGCAAACGCCTTCATCTGTTCGTAAATGTGGTTGGCGGTTTTCTCCGGGATTTTGTGCTCTTTACACCCTTGTATGAATTTTTGGCCGAATTTTTCCATCACATCAATTTTCTTTTTCCCCATCGCTTTGCGCAAAGTATCGGCCTCGCCGGGGGTAAACCCGCCCAAGCGTTTGGAAATTTCCATGATCTGCTCCTGGTAGAGCATGCAGCCATACGTATCTTTTAAGGGTTCTTCCAACAGGGGTGTTTCGTAAACAATCTTTTCCTGACCGCTTTTACGCCGTACATACGTATCCATCATACCCGATTCCATCGGCCCCGGACGATATAAGGCCACGAGTGCGGATAAATCACTAAACTTGGCAGGTTGTAATTTTTTAATCAAGTCGCGCATGCCGCCGCCTTCCAGCTGGAAAATACCGAGCGTCTGGCAAGCGGAAAGCATATCATAGGTTTTTTTATCGTCTAACGGAATTTTGTTGATATCAAAATCGGGGTTATGGCGGGCACGTACCATTTTTTCGGCATTATCAATAACCGTCAGCGTGCGGAGCCCCAAAAAGTCCATTTTTAAAAGCCCCAAATTGGAACACGGCTCCCCTTCAAACTGGGTCGTGATAACATCTTTGGCCCCGCGCGCTAACGGTACATATTCGGAAACGGCCTCTTTGGTAATCAGCACCCCGGCCGCGTGAATCCCCGTATGACGTTTAAGCCCTTCAATCTTGCGGGCCATATCAAACAAGTGTTTACTTTGCGGATTGTTTTTTAGTTCGTTACTGACTTCATTGATTTCCAACGCTTTTTCCAACGTCATTTTGGGATCGTTGGGAATCATTTTAGCAATCCGGTTGGCGTCCGCCAGGGGTATTTCCAATACGCGGGCCACGTCTTTAATAGCCAGTTTGGCTTTCATGGTACCAAACGTAATAATTTGGGAAACTTTATCGTGACCGTATTTTCCGCGCACGTAGTCAATGACGCGTTCGCGTCCGGCGTCGGACATATCAATATCCAAATCGGGCATGCTGACGCGGTCCGGGTTTAAAAAGCGTTCAAAGAGCAGTTTGTTTTCTATCGGGTCAATGCGTGTAATGTCCAAACTGTACGCCACGAGCGACCCCGCCCCGCTTCCGCGGCCGGGCCCTATCGGGATATCGTGCGCACGGGCCCAATTGATAAAATCTTGCACGATGAGGAAATAACAATCAAATCCCATTTTAATAATAACATCAAATTCAAATTCCAATTGTTTCCAATAGTTATCCGGCACGTTACCGTTCATTTTTTTAGTGAGCCCTTTACGGCATAAATCTTTAAAATACTCTTGCGAATTAGGATACGGCGCCGGAATATCAAAGTTGGGCAAAATAAACCCGTGTTTGGGGAACTCCAAATTGCATTTTTCGGCCACCTCCAGCGTATTTTTGCACGCTTCGGGCGTGTGGGCAAACAGGGCCCACATTTCCTCCGGCGATTTGAAATACAATTCATGCGACATTTTCATCCGGTTGGGGTCGTTGAGCGTCTTGCCGGTAGCGATACAAACGTGGATATCATGCGCTTCCCAGTCTTCTTTTTTCTCGTAGTGGCAGTCATTTGTTGCTACGACGGAAATACCCGTCCGCTTGGCTACGTCTTTAAGTAACGGAAGCGCCTCCATTTCTTCCCGGATGCCGTGGTCCATCAGTTCAATATAATAATTGCCTTTGCCAAATATACTTTCATACTCTTTAGCCAGTGCGCAGGCCTTTTCAAACCCACCCGGCTCACGCACATATTGCGACAAAAAACCTTTCAAACAACCCGACAAACACAACAGCCCGCCGCTATGCTGAGATAAAATTGTTTTATCTATACGCGGATGGCGGTAAAATCCGTCCACCCAGGCCATGGAATTGAGTTTCATGAGGTTTAAATACCCCTCATGATTGCGCGCCAGCAAAGTCAAGTGTCCGGTACGGGATTTATCTTTCTCTTTATAGTTACCTTCGGTAATGTAAAATTCACAACCAACAATTGGTTTAAGTCCGGCGTCTTTGGCAGAAGCATAAAAATCAAGTGCACCGTAGAGGTTGCCGTGGTCGGTAATGGCCATGGCGGGAATTTTTTGTGCCGCTAATCCTTGCAAGAATTTAGAGGGTTTATGATTTTCCGACACGCGGAGCATCCCGTCCAATAGCGAATATTCGGTATGGTTATGAAGTTGTACAAATTCGGGCATAACTAAGTCCTATACAGATGAAAATTCGTGGGCCCCGTTTTAGACGGGGAAAGATAAAAAATGTAAAATATATCTATGAAACATTATAGTAAATTAAAAGAGACAAAAATTTCTTCCCAAACCCTTTATAAAGGGGTCTTAGATGTTAAATTAGATGAAATCAAACTGCCCAACGGCAAACGGGGTACCCGCATTTATTTAAAGCACCGCGGCGCAAGCGGCATTTTGCCCGTAGAAAACGGTTTTGTGTATTTGGTAGAGCAGTTCCGCTATCCGATTGGTGCGGCTACGCTGGAAATTCCGGCCGGCAAACGCGAACCGGGCCAAAATTTTTTGGCGTGCGCGCGGGCTGAACTCAAACAAGAAACAGGCCTAGCGGCCCGGTCTTTAAAAGAAATTTTGGTTTTTCATCCGTGCAATGCGTTTTCCGACGAAGTACAACACTTATACGTGGCCACCGGACTTTCCCGCGGGACGACAGATTTGGACGAAGATGAATTTATCAATGTCAAAAAGATCCCGCTTAAAAAAGCATACCGCATGATTAAAAACGGCCAAATCACCGACGCCAAGACCATTTTGGCGTTGCAGTGGTATCAGGCCAATCATAAATAATAGTTAAGGTAATGGATAAATATTGACCCGACCGTCAGTTCCAAAATGGACGGTTGCTGTGTCCTCAGTGGGATTCTTCCCGCCAAGCCCTTTGCAAACGGCATTAGCGTTTGCATCTGTAAGGCGGGCTACACAAAAACGTTTATCCAATTTGTCCGGCATGAAAAATTGTCTATATCCTAAACTTGTTTTAGAAGGATCCGTATGATTGGCACAAAAAATATCTTCCGTTCCGCCCCACCCCAAATCACATGTCATTTTTAATGAGGGACAAGACAACCCTCCAAAAGCCTGGGATTCAACTGTCCCGCATCCCGTAGGGAGTTCCATATCCATCTCCGCCCAATATTGCGGAGCCGTGCCGGTTGCCAAATAATAGCGGTAGGCAGATTCAGCCATAGTTTTGGTAACCGTCATCAACTGCACATAGCGACTTTTAAGAACCGCTTTTTGATATTGCGGCAACGCCACCGCTGCTAAAATGCCAATGATGAGAACTACCACTAATAATTCTATTAGCGTAAATCCTTTTGCATTTAAAATGACCGGCAAACTACTTTTCTTTTGCATACATATTCCTCCTCATGGATTTAGTATATGCAAATTAAAGCAAAAAAAAAAACAAAGTCAAGACTCTTTCCACTTTTCTGACGGCAAAAGTTCCAAAAGACCGCCACCCCTGGGCAATAAAATACGCTCTTTACTTCATTTCCCTATAAACAAGAAAACCCGGCAAACTAAAAAATTTGCCGGGTTTTCCAAAATGCCACAAGCCGCTCTTATTTGGTTTTTTCCAAATCTTCGCGGACTTTGTTAAATAAGTTACTGGCCGTGGCCCGTTCCAAAAACGCTTCCCACTCTTTCTCCGTCATTTCAAAATCTTCCATGACGGTAGCGGAAATCTCTTTGGCAACGTCCTTGCCGGTTTTTCCCTGACGGGTATATTCGTTTTCCAACTCCACATAGCGGCTGGCTACGGCATAATCAACGTCTTCTTGCGAGTAGCGCGGGAGTTGCTCCTCGGTAAGCGTGTTGGTATCGGTTATGCCCACCACATCGGAATTATCCGCCTGGTTCGTCGTTGCTGCCGGTTTATTTTCCGAGCGTAACGGACGGTCCCCCACCGGGACCAGTAGTTCGCCCTGCGGGCCGGCGGCTTGGTCTTGGGCCAGTTCATCCGCCGACGGATGAGCCACCCGCCCCATCAGCACATTGGAACAAGCCGACGGGTTGACGATAAAATAAATACTTAAAATGATAAAAACCAGTAATACACTTTTGAGTAAAATTTTCATTCGGTTCTTTCCTCCCTTTTTTATATTTTAGTTTATTTCCGGCTTGTTTGCGTAGCGGCTTGGTGTTTCTGTAACTGGCGCACGCTTTCTATAAATTGCGGATTGGACAAAATTTGCTGGGCTTTTTGGGCGAAAGCCGGGTCTTTCATATGTTTGGTGACTACGGCTTGAATTTGCGGATTATCTTGCAATATTTGGCGCAAATCCCCTTTACCCAGGGAACTTAAATCTACCGCTTGGCCCTTGGTTACTTGGGCGAGTTCCTGATTAAACGCCTTGATTTCCGGCTCGTTTTTATAGTCTTGCACGATAGAGCGCAAGGTATCCGTGGCCTGCTGGACTGTTTGCTCAGGGGGCAAAGGAACATCTTCTAAAAATACGACTTGGGAGGGAGTTGCCGCCTGAGCAACCACTTGCGGCTCGGCCGGCGCCGGCTGACTTTCCGGCAAGATACTAATGCTGGTAGCATCGGCAGGTAAAGGCCGCGGGGCCGATATTGGTTCCGCTTGCGGCGCGGCTAACGAAATCGGCACGTTTTGGAACGAAAAACCTGCATCTTGCTGTTGGCGTTCTTCTTCCCATTGGGCGGCTTTTTTAGCGTAAAATTGATAACCGCGAACCGCGCCCATGTATAAGAGCGCGGTTATCATAATAGCAATACACAAATAACTGGTTTTGGACATTATTTCACAATTTCAATGAGTTCAATGTCAAACACCAACGCCGAATTGGGCGCGATAGGCCCCATCGGGCGGTTGCCATACGCCGTATCGGGCGGGCAAACAACCGTCGCACGGGCGCCGGGTTTTAATTGTTGGACGGCTTTTGTCCAGCACGGAATAACATCCGTTAAACGCGTTTGGAACGCTTCCCCGCGATCGCGCGAACTGTCAAATTTCGTACCGTCAATGAGTGTGCCCGTATAGTGCACTTTAACGATGCTATCGGCTTTCGGATTTTTACCTTTACCGGGTTTGGACAGTTTTACCATCGCTCCGTTATCCAAGGTTTTTACACCTTTTTCCTTTTGGAAATTTTCCAAGTAGGTTTTCTGTGCGGTGGCCCGTTTTTCGGCAATTTTCTGGGCGTCTTCTTTATACTTTTGGATAATTTGCGGTTTGTATTTTTCCAAATCAGTTTGCGGTTTTTTACCTAATAAGGTATCCCGCATCCCCTGAGAAACGGCCTTGTAATCATCCTCGTTATCCAAGATAAGTTGAGTTTTAAGGTTATCCCCTAATAAAAACCCGAGCGAATAAAGCATCTGGTTGCGTTCAGCCGGATCTTGTTTGACCGGGGCGGCCGGTTTTTCGGCCGGAACCGGCGTGTCTGCCGCGTATCCGATAAGCGGCCAGGCAAGTAACGATAGTACAATTATTTTTTTCATTTTTCCCTCCTATTTGGCTTGTAAATAAGCCTCTAAGCGCGCGGTAATTTGTTTAGCGGCTTGCTCACCGGCGGCTTCCATGCTGCGGCGCAACGAATCCTGCGCGCGCGAAGTGCCCGCCCGTTCATAGACGTTAAAGCGAGCAAAGGTTGCTTTGCGCGTAGCATCCACTAAACTAATGGCGGCACTGCTGGAACACCAGATAAGGCCTTCTACTTTTTTGGAGTCATAACCGTCGGTATCGGTCAGGATTTCCACCGATAATTCTTTGTCCGGGTCGGAAATATCTACTACCCCTAACCCCATTTTGTTCAAGGCGTCTACGATATAAGTAATCATCACTTTGCTTTCGCGACCTTGTACATCCACCCCGACCAAAACAGCGGCCATTTTCTCTTTCAAGGCGTTTTTATACGGGCGGAAAGATTCCGGCGCATAACCTTGGTGGTCAGCAGATAAAAATTGGTACGTGTCATCTAACAGCGTGCGGCGCGTAACAAGCGGCTCCATACGGTACGCAACACGCAAATCAGCCAGCGGCTCAGCGGGTGAGGTAAATTGCGCAGCCAAGCCGGCAAGTTTAGCATCCAACTGGTTCATTTCCGGGGCCAAAATACGAAGTCCGTTCTCGCGCGAAAGGACGGCTAACGCGAAAAAGTGTTTATCTTTGACGGATTTATCACGCCAGACTTTATCTACTTTAGCATTGGCCATTAAATCGGTCAAGATGGCATCCTGTTCCAACCCTTTAGCACTTTGGACAAGTACCGTGCGCATATTTTTCAGCGCATTCTCGCTGGCGGCTTCTTTGCTATCCCCGTCGCCGGCTACTACATAATACTTAGACGCATCGTATTTAGAAGTCTGGTACGATACGGTATTTTTATTGAGTGTCGTACACGCGCTCAGAGCGAGCACGGCTGTTAAACACATAATTATTTTTTTCATATTTCCTCCTTAGTTTGCGGTGCGATAATGGAGGAACACCCGTCCCCCCGGTGTTAAACGCACTTTTTCAAAAGTATGTTTCTCTACTATATTACCAAATCCGTCGCGAAAGAGCAGTTCAATATCTTGCTCGCCGGGCGGCAAAAATAGCCGCGTCATAAAAATTTGTGCAGGCAAGGTGAACCATTGGCGGGTATCGGCCTTTTCCACCGTACTCCCTACGACTGTAACAAACAAGCCGGCGAGATCCCCCCACATTTGAGTATTGTCGTTCCCGGACGATTTAACGGCTTGGCGTGCGGCATTGGCCGCCACTTGTTTAGCTACGGCACGAGAAGCCGCCCGAAACCAAATCCCGGGTAACCGCTCCTCCAAATCGGCCTGAGCCGCGGCGGCTAAATCGGCCATTTTCTGCATATTATAACGCTGGCCGTCTTTCGTTTGAACAAACGAAGACACAATGGTATAGGGTTGCTCTACCAACGTGGGATAGGACAACGTAACGGCATTTCCCATAAAACCGGCGCGTAACGCATTGGCAACCTCGGGCGATAACTCTCCGGAGCGTGTCTCACGGGCGGTGGATAAAATGGCATATATTCTATCCCACGCAAATTGTACGGTAGTATTACGTTTGAGCGGCAATAGGCCGTTGTAGTGGAAAATAATCACCTCTCCCAATTCCTTATAGTTAGCCGGAACAGAAAACTCCGGAGTTTGCACGTGCAATTTATCGCGCAAACGGAGGTAGCCCTCTAACGCGTTGGTGCGGCTGATACGCGCATCATCTATTTGGCCGACGGACTCAAACACCAAACTGGCAAAATACTGCACAAAAGGGTCGTCGTTATATCCTTTTTGTTTACTACCGCGTAAATTATCCAAAAACATGACTGCCCGACGGGCTTCCACCGCGGCATCTACTAAATTATCTTGGTCCAAAAAGTTCATGGCGCGATAAAAATAGGTCATCGCGCGTTCATAAGGGGCCACGCTGTAGGGAGATGTTAAATCGTTGACGACCAGACGCCCGGCCGCCTTGGTAACGCTCTTGGTATAAAGTTCTTCCAAGCGATCTTGGGCCTGTGCAAACAGTTCATCGCTTTTGGCAGTTTCCCCCGCGTCGTGTAAGAGGACGGCCTCGTCCAAATATGCCAACGCCCGGTCTTGCTTGGCATAAACTTTGGTACGTTTCTGTTCAATCACATCCGCCGCCGTTTTGAAATCACCTCGGGCGGACATCCTGCTGATTTCGTCCTTATAACGCAAAGAAGGCGCCGTACACGCGGAGCAAAATACGGCTAACCCCAACACTAGGTATACGTGCGCCTTCTTCATGTTAAAAACCCCTTACCACGACACTTTACTGCGGGTAACGTATTTTTTAATTTTCTTTTCGCCGTTCCAAACGATTTTATTCGTCTCAATGTTGATAAGTTTTAAGTTCGTTTGATAGTAAACCAGGGCTTTGGAACCGGATTTATCCACAATAGAACTCAAAACGCCCGAAAGCATAAAATCGGCACCCACTTCTTTACCAAACGCTTTTCGGGTGGCTTCGGAAGCGAATTCGTCCTGTTCCAAGCGTTCTTGGCGCACTTCGCCGCGTTCGCTGCTGGACGCCACAAAATCCACTTTGCCCGAGTTGATAAGCGCGCGTTGCATTTCTTCCACAAACACGCGGGTATTGATATGTTCGGACGATTCGTTTGTTACCGTACCGACGATAACAACAGGCTCTTTCCCGCCGTTTTGAGCGAGGTATTTAGCATACCAACCGCCTTGCAAACAATCGGTAATCATTTCTTGGGCGACCATTTGCGCATCGGTGTCGTTCCAACCGCCGGAAACATCTTTTACAAGGTTCGTTTCCACACGTTTGACTTTGGGACCGCATGCAAACATAAACGGCACCAACAGTAAAGCAACAAATACTTTTTTCATGTTGTTTCTCCTTTAATATAGAGTTACTTTTATCCTATCAAATTTAACACGGTTGCGGGAGAGTTTATTGCATGTATAATGAGATTGCCGTAATCCGGATAAAAAAGGAACTTGACAAACCAAAAAAAAAAAATGATAATAAAGTGTTAGGCAGAAAACAAGGAGCAAAAAATATGGAAAACACAAAAGCATTTACGTTGATAGAACTATTAGTCGTTGTCCTCATTATCGGTATTTTAGCGGCGGTGGCGTTGCCGCAATACCAAAAAGCGGTAGAAAAATCAAAGGCCGCTCAAGCGCTTACTCTGTTAAAATCTGTTGGCCAAGCGGCAGAAATATACGCCATGGCAAACGGAAGTGAATTTCGTTCATTTGATGATTTATCGGTAGAAATTCCGTGGGCAACGGGTACAAGGGTCATTGGAGGAGCCCAAAATACCCGATCCAATGCTGAATGGGCACTGGAAGTGGAAGATTCAAGTTCTTCCGGTTATACGATGTTATTTATTACACGTATTAGCGGCAAGTATCAGGGGGCCGGTTTTTTACTTGGACTGCACGGCCCAACCGGACACATCGGCGGAGCCGTCGTTCCCGGTTGTTTTGAACGCAAAACAGGGGCCACCAAAACATTTGACTCTTCTCTTCCGGCCGGAGCGTATTGCGCTCAAATTATGAAAGGATCCTTATCTTCAGAAGATACCTGGGAACGCAATTATACGTTACCCTAAAAAAGTTTTGGCAAATTGTTGCCGGGAATAGCAAACGTCCGTAAAAGTGAACACTTTTACGGACGTTGCGTACTGCGAAACTTACTAACACTCACAAAGGCCGTTTCGTTACAGACTCCCCTTATGAAAGAGAAGATGATTTTTCAGATTTGAGCCGTATTGCGCGGGCAAGTGCCCCGTATAGGCGTGGTGGTAATCACGTCAAGGGGCAGGGA
>CACXER010000049.1 GCA_902766765.1 uncultured Elusimicrobium sp.
ACGTTGTTTTCCAGTAAGCCGATTTGTACCAAATACATATATGTTTCCGCATTCACCGGGTCGGTTTGTAACGAACGTACAAACGCTTCTTTCGCGTGCGCCATATTATCCAAGGCCTCTTGCTTGAAAAATTCATATTCCGCGGGGTTTTTAGCACGTTGGGCGTTATCCGAGCGTGTCAGCGCCATTTTGTAATACAATTGTCCGCGGTTGTGGTGCAACAGCGCGTGGTACGGCGCGCGGCGTTGGACAATTTCGTAATCGGCCAATGCGCGTGAATAATCGTCAGAGGGGGCTTTGACGTCGCCCCGTTCGGCGGAAAAACGGTGGGTTAAATCCAATAACACCGTAAACAAATTGGCGCGAAATTGGCGGTATTCGGTCTGCCACGGATTAAACCGAATGGCTTTTGTAAAATAACCGAGTGCCCCCTCCGGATTTTGCAAAGTTGTCAGCACGATACCTACGTTGTAATAATGGTTGGCCTGGAACGGACAATACGCTATCCATTCAAGCGGTAACAACACGATAAACGGCACCAGTGCTGCGCCGCGACGCAGTAAACACGCGGCACGTAAAACAATCCAACTGCCGCCTAGTATAGACATCACAAATATCGCCCACGCACTTGTAAACAAGATAAAATCGCCCGCGGTTTTCCATACTAATACACTTGTTATTTCGTAGAAAGCACGAATTAGCCACACATCTAATACAACTAGCCCGATGAGGATAAGCCCGCGTAATACATAGATCAGCCACGCCGGGGAATCCTTTGTTTCAGTGGGCGTTTGTTGGGCCGGACCGGTGAGTGCTACAAGCACGCCCATAAATAATGCAAAGAAAAATCCGCTGGACGCAAAATGGATACTCACGTCTACCAAACTATGCACTAACATGGCGCCAAACGCCGCCGTGTAACCCAGCAAATAACATGCATTTTCGGGCGGTGTATCCGGACGACGTAACGCGCGCCAAGCCCGTGAAAGTAAAGCATACATGAGCCACAAAAATAACCCCAGCCCGATAAAACCACTGACGGCAATTTGTTCCAACGGTTCGTTTTCGGCGTGTTGCGTTTCTACGTTGTGCGAGGATTCAATATAGAAAATTTCCGGTCGGCGGTGGGCGGCGTAGATGGTTTTGAAATTTCCGATTCCTACACCTATTACGGGGCGCTCTTTAATCATTTCCCACACGCCTTGCCACGTATACGTGCGGAAACTGACGGATTGATAGCGTTTTGCGGTATATACGCCTGCCAGTACGGCTACGCCAACAACGGCGATAAGAAGCCCCGCATTGATTTTAAGCCGATGTTTTTTTAGGGCGGGGGAAAGATAGTTGGTGTATAGTAACACGGCTAACGTAACCGCGGCCACGTAAGAAATCCACGCGCCTTTACTTTCCGTAAAAAAGAGGAGTACGGCCCCTACTAATCCCAGGAAAATGTATTTTTTCTGACGGGTTGCTAAAAAAACGCCACCCAGAATACACGAGGAAAAAATAATAAAATCGGCAAAAAAGTTCGGGTTCGTATGCATGGCAAAAACGCGCTTGGTGAAAAACCCGCGCCAGTTGACGGGATCCACCCCGGGGAAAAATCCGTTTATCACTTGTACAAGTCCGTAAGTAAACGAAATACAAACAGCCACGATAAACCATTTTGTCAGCGTTTTTACATCGCGTAAATCAAATTCGCAGGCGGCGGCAAGCGTAATAATTCCATACAGTAAAAAGCGGATAAATTCTTCGGCGGCTTCTATATGAAGGGGGGCGAAAATATAGCAGAAAATATTCCAACCGATATAGGCCAGTAACGGCAAAAAAACGGGTAAATTCTGTTTAGTTAGAAAAAATTTCCGTCGGGCCAGTTGCAAGGCCGTCCACAACGCCGCGATGAGCAGCCCGCCCATGTGCAACAGTGTCAGTTTGACTTGCGCGGTGTCGTAGGTGCCGGTAAAAAACGAAATGCTGATAAGTAGTCCCACCGCTCCCGTAACGTGTACCAAGGCGCGGTGTAAAAATTTTTCGGCCCGCGACGAAGTGATTATTGCGGCGGGCGCGGAAGATTTGGCAGAACGTTTTTTACTCATATATATATGGTAACAAATTGCAGGATAAATGATGCGTGCAAAAATGCGTGGTTGTAACCCGCAAAAAAAGCCCCCCGGTTTATCCAACCGAGGGGTTTACTGTTGTTCCGTCATCATTACTCCTTTCTTACTTGCAGGCACCGCGGGATTTACGTCACACCTTCCAGTTCTCCTCCCAGCCGAAGCAACCTATCAACCGGGCCCAGAACCCACACGGAGCACTCACTCGGCACATCGTCTGCCGCACTACACACTACCCTCGCTCCGAGCCAGACGTCCAACCTTCCACATACGCCCCGGCATACAACCCACCACCGGACCGCACCGTCCAGCCGACTCCACACGCGCCCCAACCTAGACCACGACCGCCAGAACCACCAGCTGCCACATCTAAACCGGGCCACCCTGCAGAACCAACCGGCAATCAGCGTCTGTTACTGGGGGCCATCTCACGGGCACCCCTCACGGCCTGACACCCAACCGCCTGCGGATGTACAACCCATACAGATAGTATAAGCGAAAAGTGAATTTTGTCAAGGGGTAATTTTAAAATTATTTTTTTTCGATTTTTCACGTCGGAGAAAATTGAGAAAATTGATTTTTTATATGCAAAATATTACAATTCTTTTATGCTTATTTTTATCCTTGTATTTATTTTAGTGTTTATCATTTTTTCGTTAGCGGTATATTGGGGTACTAAACGTAAATACCGTGTCCGATTTTTGTTTTTATTTGTAAGTTTATTGTTTTGGACGATAGGTTTGGTTTCTCTTTACGTCCTAATTCATGATATGCATAATTGGGCTGTAATACCTTTTTTAAAACTTCTTTTAGGAATAGGGGGCGCTGGTATTCTTGGTTGGATTACCGGCTCTTTTGCTTTTGTGCGTACACAAACAGGATCATTAGACGAAGTGCAATCTCTATACGAACGGGCCATGAGTACGCAAGATGGTAACCTGATGCAACGACTGATTGAACAATGGACTAATGAACAAAGTTTGCAGTTGTTAAAAAACAAACCTAAGGAAGGTGCTTTGCTATTATACGCTTTGACGCAATATATTACATGGCTGGAGAGAGCCGGAAGAAATTGTTTGGAACTTCATTATTGGTTGGGCCGAATGTATGAAAATGGGGTAGATGGTCGTCCTAATCCGCAAGAGGCGTGTAAGTGTTACGAAAACACACTCGCCATTTTTGAACGGGAATACGAAGCCGATACGGTTTATCGCCGAACTCCTGACAAAGAGGAATTCCAACGACATCAAAAAATAAAAAACGAGGTCCAAAATCGTTTGCAACGTTTATTGTAATGTTTTTTCCTACAAAAAATCCCCGGTTTACACCGGGGATTTTTAGTTCTGTAATTTCTACAGTTTTGTAATATCTGCGCCGGTTTGCGCCAAGCACGCACGCACGTGCGTCAGTAACGCCAGGCGATTGTTGCGAACGGCAACGTCCTCGGCGTTGACCATCACTTCCTTAAAGAAAGTTTCCAACGGCGCTTGGAACGCGGTACACGTTTTCAAACGGTTTAAATAACCGTTTTTATCCGTCGTTTGCGGTAAGGCGGCCAGTTGTTTTTCTACGGTTTGCACTGTGTCAAACAAGGCTTTTTCCGCCGGGAGTTCAAAACGTGCCGGGTCAACGGACGTGTTTTGTACGTCGGACTTTTTCAAGATGTTGCTCACGCGTTTGGCGGCTTCCAACACCGCAGCAAATGCGGCATCGGTCTTGACCGTTTCCAACGCACTGACAATCGCTTCCACTTGCGCAAGCGGAAGTTCATACCAGTTAGACACAGCGTCTAACATAGCCGCTTGATGACCGCGTTGTTCCAAGACGAGTGCCACGCGCGCTTTTAAAAACGCGGGGAGTTCGCCAGAGCCTTTGTCGGCGGTTTGAGCCGGATATAACGCGTGTGATTTTTCCACCAATTCTTTGAGTGAAACGGGCAACGCATTTTCCAGTAAAATCCGCACCGCGCCAAACGCTTGACGGCGCAAGGCAAAGGGGTCTTCACTTCCCGTCGGGATTTGCCCGATTAAAAAGTTGCCCACCAAGGTATCTATTTTCCCGGCGAGCGACACCAGTTGCCCCGCTTTATCAGACGGCAGAGCAGACGTGCTGGTCAGCGGATAATAAAATTCTTCCATGGCTTTCGCGGCGTCTTTGCGCCCTTCCAACGCGGCGTATTGCCCGCCCATGTAGCCCTGTAATTCCGGGAATTCGTAGACGACGTGGCTGGCGAGGTCATCATACGCGTGCGCGGCGGCGTAATCTACGGTATCTTTGAGTGCGGTTTGCCCGGTCTTATCGCACAGCCACAACGCGAGTTGTTGTGTGCGGACCGATTTTTCATACATGGAGCCAAGCCCTTCTAAAAACAAAATGTTTTTGAGTTTGTTTTTAAAGGAGTTTAAACCTTCTTTTTTATCATTTTCAAAGAAGAAAACAGCATCTGATAAACGTGCCGACATGACTTTTTTAAATCCGTCACGCACTTCATTTTGGTTGACCGAAATTCCATCGCGTACTGCAATAAAATACGGTTCCAATTCGCCCTTGTTGTTTAATACCGGGAACATTTTAATTTGTTTTTTTAAGACGGTGGTAATCAGTTCCTTGGGTAGCGTCAAGAATTTAATTTCAAAATCTCCGCTCACCGCCACCGGGTGCTCCGTAAACCAAACGGTTTCTTCCACTAAATTTTCGTCCAAGTCGGCCCGGTAGCCGCGCGCTTTGGCCTCATTAGATACCGTTTTAATCAGTGCCTCTTTGCGCTCTTGCGGTACCACCAGCACCGGTTGCGGTTGGTTGCGCAGTAGTTCCGCATACGCGGTAGCATCGGCGGTGGCTACTTTAATCGGTTTGCGCCCGAACGAGGAAAGTGGATACGTATTGCGGTTAGACGTTACGCCCGCGACGGTAAATTTAATTACCTTACTGCCGTACAAGCCGATAAGCGAACGAATCGGCCGCCCGTAGCGCAGGCCCGATTCTTCCCAAATCATATTTTTGGCAAATTCAAGTCCGGTGACTAAACGCGTAAAAATTTCCGGTAACAGTTTGGCTGTTTTCTCGCCTTTAATTTTGATTTTTGCATAGATAAACGGACCTTTGTCTGTTTCCACGACGGTTAGTTTTTCCGGCGCAATTCCGTTTTTCTGCGCAAACCCGGCACTTTGCGGTGTGAAATTTCCGGTTGCGTCTTTTAAGAGTTTAGCGGGCGGGCCTTTGACTTCTTTTTGCACGTCTGCGGATTTGTCCGCGATATTGACAATTTCCACCACGAGGCGGCGGTACGTGCCGAAAGCGTGAATACTATCGTAGGAAATCCGTTTTTCCGCCAATAAATCAGCGGCTAGTTTTTCCAATTGGGATAGCGCGGGCGCCATGAAACGCGCCGGCAAATGTTCTACTCCGATTTCCAATAACGCGTTCATTTAGCGGCCTCCTCTTTCTTTTCCACGCTGTCCACATACGCTTTGGCGCAGGCCTTGGCTAAATTGCGGATTTTGGTAATGTTGTTGGTGCGGTCGGACACACTAATCGCGCCGCGCGCTTCCAACATATTAAAATAGTGCGAGAGTTTCATCGTATTATCATACGCCGGAAGATAGAGCCCTTTTTTGCAAAGTGCTAAACATTCTTCTTCGCATTCTTGAATATAGCGGCGCAAGTGTTCCACGTTGGACTCTTCAAAATAATAGTGCGAAAATTGGCGTTCGCCCTCGTGGTGGACGTCGCGGTACGTAACGTCGTCGTTCCAACGCACGTCAAAAACGTTATCCACTTTTTGGCAATACATCGCAATACGCTCTAGCCCGTACGTAATTTCTACCGTAATGGGGTTTAAGGCGTAACCGGCCATATTTTGGAAATACGTAAATTGTGTGATTTCCATACCGTCCAGCCAAATTTCCCAGCCGACGCCGGAAGCGCCCAGCGTGGGAGATTGCCAATCGTCTTCAATCCAACGCACGTCGTGCTGTTTAGGGTCTAAGCCGATGGCTTTTAACGAGTTTAAATACATTTCTTGAATGTTAGCCGGGGCGGGTTTCATAATCACTTGATACTGATAGTATTTGCCCAGGCGGTTGGGGTTTTCGCCATACCGTCCGTCGGCGGGACGGCGGCAAGGTTCAATATAGGCGCGGCTCACGGGTTTGGCCGTGAGCGAGCCGAAAAAAGTTTCCGGGTTATAGGTGCCGGCCCCTTTTTCTACGTCATAGGGCTGGACAAGGATGCATCCTTGTTTTGTCCAATACGTGTTGAGTGCGGAAATAATATCCTGAAAATTCATACCGTATTTCATAAGTAAGTATATTATATAAAATAAGCGGGCCCCGGGGGGCGGCGGAAAATTATACAATATACACATGATTAAATGCGTTATTTTTGATATGGACGGACTTTTGCTGAGCACCGAACCGATTTATTTTGCCTGTTATCAACGTGCCGCTAAGAAATTGGGTCAAACGTTCCCGTTTGAACTTTACGAGTCGTGCGTGGGTATGAGCACGACGGACGCGGCGGATATTATTGATAATTATTTTAAGGGTGCGCTTAACGTCAAAGAATTATACCGCCTGGCTTATGATGAATTTGAAAACCATATCCACGGTGGGGGAGAGGTGGACTTCCGGCCCGGTGCCAAAGAGGCGGTGGAGTATTTTGCCGGGCGCGGTTTGCCGCTTGCGTTGGCGTCGTCTAATATTCGGCGGTGGGTGGATTATTTGCTGGAAACGAAAGGCGTAAAAAAATATTTTTCTGTCATTACCACGTCCGAAGAAGTGAATAAGCCCAAGCCTGACCCGGAAATTTATTTAACCACCGCCGCGCACTTACACGCTGCACCGGGGGAGTGTTTATCGTTTGAAGATTCCACCGCCGGCGCGACCTCTGCCATCACAGCCGGACTGCGCACGTGTGTGGTGCCGCAAATCAAACAACCCGATACCTTTGTGCGCGAGCGTGCGTTCAAAATCTACAAATCGCTCAATGATATTTACCCGGATATGGACGAGTTGTTGGGGTAATTGGAAAGATTCCGTACCATGCATAAAAATCCCGGGGTCCTAAAAACCCCGGGGAAATTATCTGCTTGCATTTTTAGAGGTATGCGTGTTCACTATGTAACGCCTCTACAATATAGCGAACGATGTCTCTGCGTGCTGGCACGTCCTTCAGATTATCCCGCTTATCCGGCACCATGTGCGCGCCACTTCCTTCAGGAGCAACATAGGCCAAATATTCGGCAGCCATCATGAGCGGAGTTTTTCCTCTTTCGTCCTTGATATTGACTTTGGCTCCTTTTTGTAATAACGCCGCCACAATCCACCGTTGCGCCCCGGCCAATTTGATTTGTTCCACCTTTGATTTTCCGCGGTAACTGTTCCGGAAGTCTAACGCATAGAACAGGGCCGTACGTCCGAATTTATCTTTCACGTTGACGTCAATACCTTTGGTTTGCAGTAAATGCATAACTATCTCGGCATCGTTAGAAGACGCAGCCGCCATAAGTGCCGTCATGCCATCATTGTTCTGGGCATTAACGTTGGCTTCCCGGCCGCCGTTCAAAATGAGCATCCGTTGAACCATGCCGAGGTAACGGTCATTGGGTATTTCTCCTTTATAGTTGGAATCAGCCGCATACGAACACGCGACCATCAGCGGCGTCCAGCCATATTTATCCCGGGCGTGTAGGAGTTTATAATTCGCGTTCATCATTTGGGCGAAAGTGTGCTCATCGCCTTTTTCAATGGCAGTAAAGAAAGTTTCTTCTTCTGGCTTCATTTTTGCCATCACATTGTCTTTGACGGACTCTTGGGCCACGATCGGTGCGGCAAGCACTCCGGCGAAGATAAACAGACCGATAATTTTGGCTAACTTTTTCATAATTCCTCCTTACAAAATAACAAAGGTACTAATAGTATAAGGACTTTTTGGTAAAAAAACAAGGTGCCATTAGAAAACGGTAGGCACTGCTCCCAATGTGGAAGGTAATACCGGAGGTACATCTTCTTTAAGTCCAAACCCTTCTGTGGTATGTAACGGATGGGTGAGATACTGATTTAAAAAACGGCGGCAAACGGTGTTACACTTGGCTAGCGAGAGTAAATCTTCCGGATCGCTGAATAGCAAATTGCTGAATTTTTCCTCGTGCATTTTCTGCCAAAAGTCCGACGAGATTTGCAAGACCGGGTGGTCTAGCCCAAACCCCGCTAACATCATGAGCCGCAGTGTAAACGCCGCTTGAAAGGCCGGGTTCGGGCCGCCGATTTCCAATTCGGTAAGTGCTTGGTGTAGTAAATCAAATTTACCTTCACTGGGTTGGTGCAAAGGAGTCATACGTAAAATCAACTCACAAAAATGCAAGGCAAGTGTTAAACGTTTTAAATCGGTGCGGATAGCCGGAAATACACTGCTGATTTTTCCGCCGGTCAGCGTACCCATCACGCCGCCCCTCCGTACATAAATGCGGTATTCGGCGCAGACGAAAGGTTCTATGAGGGCTTTTAGTTTTCCGGTTTGGCGCATGACGCTCGGCACGCGCACATTGAGCCGCCCGTGTTCGCGGGTGTAGAGCGATACAATTCGGTCGGATTCCCGAAAATCTTGACGGAGTAAGATGATGCCGTTATCTGTAAAAATCATTATAAGTAGCATAGCAAATTTTAAGCCGTTCGGTGGGGACCTAGTAAAAATCTAGGCCCGGGCCTATCTTTTGCCTGGGTATTTTTTTCGCTGGTGCTTGATGTAAAATTGTTGCTATGATTTAACTATGAACAGAAAAATTATTATCATGGCTATAATTGCCAGTTTGTTATGGCCGACCTCGGCCTTTGCGCAACGCGGTGGACGTGTCAAACGCTTGCGCCGCAATACATCCGTGCATCAAACGCATCGTCCCAAAGAGAAACAGAGAAAACCACGTCAAGATGTAAAACCCAAAGTGGAAGAAAGAGTCCGGGAAGTAGCTCCTCAAGTAACGCCCATTGTGTCCGAAGTTCCGGGAGTGGGGCGGATTACCTCTTTCCCTTTAATACCCGAATCATACGCGCTTGGAGTGGAAAGTAAACGCGGACATGAACATTTTGTTCCCATGAATTTTACACGCATTGTACAGCGGTGGAACACGGCCCAAAAGGGAAAAGACTTCCAAACCGCTTGGGCCGAGATCGGCGGAAAAATGCATTATACGTCCCAACATAAATTGGCCGAAGATTTGGATAAGCTCTACCAAGGCAACGGTGTTCCGGCCGTGGACCTAGTCGGCCGGCAGCCGGTACGTATCTACACCTTGCCGTTTGACGGTATTGTTTATGAGCCGCTAGGGCATGCTCCCAAAACATTGGATCCGTCCCAATGGTTAGTGGTTTATTATTTCTCCGGGAAAATTAGAGGAACCCTCATTTCATACGATGAAAGAGGATTGCAGTTTTTCAAAATAGAAAACGCCCCCCAGTAATGGGACAACCTCTTGGATAGAAAATCCGGCCCTACCCGGCCGGATTTTTGATACTTTTGCAAATAATCCTCGGAAAAGATATAATAATAAAGAGGTTTTTTACAAAACCCTTTTAAATTAAATAAGGAGATACGTTTTTTCCAGTTCGGGTTTCCCGGGCCAGAACTAACGTATAAGAAAATATGTTACCGACATACAGACCGAATAAAAGAAGACGTGCTAAACACATTGGATTCAGAGCCCGCATGGCAACTGCCGGCGGCCGCAAAGTGCTCAGCGCGCGCCGTGCCAAAGGCCGTCACGAACTTATTAGAGCCTAAGTTTTATGCAACCTCAAGGGCTGCCGCATCGTAGCCGCCTACACCTTAAACGCGATTTTGAACGTGTCATCGTAGGCGGCCATAAAATAAAAGGAAAAGGACTTGTTTTGTGGTATGGGCTACGGCCCGACCGTCAACCGGCCCGTTTTGCGGTGGTAGTATCAAAGAAATTAGGCCCGGCGGTTGTTCGCAACCGTACGAAGAGGTTACTGCGGGAAGCATTCAGACTAAATAGAAAAAACTGGGCACCGGGTGTAGATATCATCGTTAGCCCACGGGACAGTTCCTTATTAAACAATGTGCACGCAGCGCAGGATGCGCTCAAGTCACTCAGCGGAAAAGCCGCCTTACAAAGGAACGCTCAAACCTCGGACGTATTACCGGGGAAAAACTAAAATGCAACAAATTTCGCTTCTCTGTAAAAAAGTTACGTTATTTGCGTTAAACATGGCTATTATAGTCGTGCGTCCGTTGCTCGGGCCGCGCGGCGTGTGCCGTTTTACGCCTACGTGCAGTCAATACGCTAAAGAAGCCGTTGCAAAACATGGCGCGCTGAAAGGATGTTACTTAGCCGCCAGACGTTTACTCAAATGCCATCCGCTTCATGCGGGCGGCTATGACCCTGTACCTTAGTTTTTCTAGCGTCTGTTCTTTCCGTTTTCCTGAACCTTCGTTCAGGACGATCAAGGAGTTTCTATGAACAGACAGTTTTTGACTACGCTGATGTTGTGTATGCTCGTACTCATGGGCTACAATCAGTTTGTGGTCGTTCCGCGCGCCCGCGCCGCCCAGCAAGCCGCCGAAGCGCAACTCAAAAAACAACAAGAACAAGCCCAAACTCCCGCCGCGCTGGTAGGCGGTAAGGAAGTGATTGTCCGTAAAGAAAAATCCACTCCAAAACCCGAAGAACTTTTCACGTTAAACTTGCCGCAAGCCGAAGTGACCTTTTCTTCCAAAGGGGCCGGTATCAAAACGTATTTATTTAAAGACGCTTTGGGAGATGTGGATTTGACCCCTTATGCGGGCGAGGGCTATTTTGCCACTTTGCCGCAAGTGGACTTTACCGAACAGGCCCGTACGCAAAATTCCATTACGCTGGTGGGGGATATTGTCCCCGGTGTAAGTGTACGCAAGGTATATACGTTTAACGATAACGGAATCAATCATTTGACGGTTTTCTTTCGTAACGAAACGGGACGGGAAGTGACTATTTCCCCATGGTATTGGAATTTTGGTCCCGGTTTGGCTACGGTCAAAAGCGAAATGAAGGATAACGAGCGCGAATCCAAGGCCGTATATCTCGTGCAAGAAAAAGGTAAACGCAAGCCCACCTTAGAAACGTTTGAAGAAAAAAGCAAACAACCGTCTTTGCCGTGGTTGTGGGCCGGTATAGAAAACCGGTATTTCCTGTCCGTGCTTATCCCGCAAGGGTGGACGCCCGGAGAATTAGCCACTGAGAAAATGGAGATCGGCACGCAAAAGCAATTTTGGGGACTGAGCGAAGGAAAATTAAAAGGTCCGCGTTTGCAGATCAACATGCCCAGCGCGACGATTGCCCCGGATGCTACGCTTTCTTACGATTCCGATTTTTACTTTGGGCCGAAAGAGTACAAACAGTTCTTGCAATTGCCCTATCACTTGGAACGCAGTATTGCGTTTGGATTCTTTGGGGCACTTGGAAAATTAGCGCGTAACGTGTTGGAGTGGTTGTACGGTTGGACGGGAAATTATGGCGTTGCCATTATTTTGCTGACGGTATTTATCCAACTGCTCTTATTACGCTTGACGATTTTACAACTGGAATCGGCTGCCAAGATGAAAAAGATTCAGCCGGAAATGAAACGTATTCAAGAGAAGTATAAGGGCAATAACGAAGCCCTCAACCGCGAAACGATCAACTTATACCGCAAGTATAAGGTCAATCCGCTGACGGGGTGCTTACCGCTGCTTATCCAGTTACCGATTTTCTTGGCCTTGTTCAATGCCTTGCGCACGTCGTGGGCGTTACACGGGGCGAAGTTTGTAGGTTGGATTACGGATCTGTCGTCCAAAGACCCGTACTATATTTTGCCCATTTTAATGGGTGCTGTCATGTTTTTCCAACAGCGCAATTCTATGCCGGCAGGGACGGACCCTGCACAGGCGGCGATGTTTAAGTATATGCCGCTAATTTTTACGCTGTTGTTTATGAATTTCCCTTCCGGGCTGGTGTTGTATTGGTTGACCAACAGTTTGCTCACGTTCGGAATTCAGGTAGTATTAAACCGTCGTATCGCTAAATCTAATTAGAGGAGATTTTAATATGCCAACTAAAATTACTATTGAAGCCAAAGAAGTATCCGATGCTATTACCAAAGGTCTTAAAAAATTGCGCTTGCGCCGCGATCAGGTGGAAATATCCATTCTGCAACATCCCAAAAAAGGATTCTTGGGAATCGGTGCAAAAACGGCTATTGTGGAATTGCGGCCTAAACGCTGGAGTTCTGCCGATATAGATGCGCAAATCTATATGGACGTTCCCAAACGCAAAGGAGGCCGCAAAGGTGGCCGCGGCCGCCGCGATTTCCGCCGTCGGGAAGCCAATTTGGACGTTCGCATCCCGCGCCCGGAAAGAGCCCCCAAAGAGAACGAACCGCAACTTTTGCCGTGTGACGAAATTCGCAACGCCGTCATCCCGGAAAATTTAAAAGCCCCCATGCAAGAAGCCAAGGAATATTTGTTGCAAGTGCTTACGCACATGGGCGTGAAAGTGGAAAACTTGAACGTATGGTGGGATGAAAAACAACAACGTATTTTGCTCACGTTTGATTGTGACCATCCGGCCATTGTGATTGGTAAAGAAGGTAAAACTTTGGAAGCCATCCAATATTTATCCACGCTGGCGTTGAGCCGCCATTTTGACAAACCGATTTCGGTCATTACCGATACGCAAAATTATTGGCGTAAAGCGGAAGATAAACTCAATGCGGAAATTGAAAAAGGTATTTCGCTTATCAAAAGCGGACACAGTGTGTTCCGTTTCCGCCCGATGTCTTCGCAATTGCGCCGCTATATTCACCGTGCTTTAGAGGGCAACGAATATGTAACGACCGCTTCCGAAGGCGAGGGAAAATGGCGTAAAGTAACTTTCCGCCCGACGGAAAAAGTGGCTGAACTGTTAAACACCCATAAAGCCCCGGCCGATTTTGTGCCCGGTGTTATCGGTGAAGATAAACCGGAAGAACAAACCGTGGAAGTAAAAGTAGATGCCGTCATAGAAACGCAAACTACCCAAAACGGAGTAACAGTCGCCGAAACGGCGGTCGTGGAAACGGTGCAAGCCGTGCCGCAACCGGCGCCGGAAAAACCGGCGGATGAAAAACCGCAAACCCCCGCGGTAGATTGCGGTCCGTTATTTGCCAACACTACAAACAACGAAACGAAATAATCCTAGTTTATTAGTAAAACAAAGCCCTCGTTTAACAAACGAGGGCTTTTTGTTTCGTTCGTCGTCATATAACTAAAAACTTGACCTTGTTTTTTGCTAGAATGTGTATGTATTAAATTTCTGTGGAGGGATATGTATGAAGAAAGAGAATGGTTTGTTGAACTGTCCGGGTATTGGCGGATTTACGTTAATAGAATTATTGGTAGTAGTTTTGATTATCGGTATATTGGCGGCGGTGGCGCTCCCACAGTATAAAATGGCGGTAATAAAAAGCCACCTGGCTACTATTGTTTCGCAGATGTCTACCTTAAAAGAAGCGGAAGAAGTTTATTATTTAAGTACGGGCTCTTATACTGATAACATGGACCTATTATCGATGGATTTATCGAGTTGTAAACAAATATATTATGACATTGTACAGTGTAATAATTTCTTTATGATTGACCCTTTACACAACAGTTTGGAAACGTTACGGGCCTATTATTGTCCGGAAAAAATTAAAGCGAACGGTACGACTGTTGGAGCCGGGGCGTGGGGAGCTTGTAGAGATAATCCGGATTTTGTTTATACGATCTGGTTAGAACATTCAGACACTCCCAACAAACACGAATGTACGCCCTATACCGCGCTTGGCCAAAAAGTTTGTAAAACGGTACGTACTTAGTGATTCTCTAACACGCGCTCTCGCACGTCAAACGGGCGCAATTTATCAAGGAGTAAATTTTTTACTGCCGCGTTTAACAGCGCGGCGGTATTTTTTTCGTCCGGCGCGTAGAATTTTCCGGCTGTTAGTAATGCCTCTTGCGGCACGAGCCCGATAAGTTCACCCGCCGTAATTTGCACGTCGTGCGCAGCGGCTAATTCTTTACACGTTTCAAACACCTCGGCCAAACCTGTTTGGGTAAAATCTGTTAAATTGCACGATACTTGTGCAGAGCGGTACGCCGGCATATACCAGCCGATCGCTTTGACACATCTTAAACCGCCGCCGCGCTCACGCAGTTTGGCAGCAATTTCGCGTGCGGTGACGACGTCTTGCGTGTTTAACGACATGTTAAATGCAATTAAAAATTTCCGCGCGCCGATAACGGTGGCTCCGGTTTTGGCGATCTGTTCACTCCACGTACATGGGCCGAAATCGGGGGGGAGTGTGCGTAGTTTTTCCGGCAAACCTTCATATTCACCCCGTCGGATAAATGCTAGATTTTTCCTCTCTTCGTTTTGCGCATTTTCTTCATACAAATAAACGGGGATATGTAATTCATCTGCTATCCGCCGGGCCAGTTTGTCAGCCAGTTGAGCCGTTTCTTTTAGAGAAATTTCACGTACCGGAACAAGTGGGCAAACATCCACCGCCCCCAAACGCGGGTGCGCACCGCGGTGTTGGCGCATATCAATCA
>CACXER010000050.1 GCA_902766765.1 uncultured Elusimicrobium sp.
GAAGGGTGGCCGAGTGGTTTAAGGCGTCAGTCTTGAAAACTGATGTAGGGGCAACTCTACCGAGGGTTCGAATCCCTCCCCTTCCGTGTAAATTAAAAACCCGCCTTGTGCGGGTTTCTAAATTTATGGAGAGTATTGAACGGCATAAACTGCTTGGGGTCCGTTGGGATTCGCATTTATTTGGTAACCCGCATATTACCAATCACAGGATTTCCCCATGGAATTAGTAGGTAAAGCGTCCCCAAACATAAAAGAACGGGGCATTTCGTGGGAAGATAATTGGCTGGTTAGATATTGACGCAATTGAGGCAAAACTTGCTCGTTATATCCTTTGTTTAATACGATAAAGGCCTTTAAACGCCGGCCTTCTTCCGGGCGCATCAAACGAACCCGGCACGTTTTAATCGCCGGATGTTGTTGCAAAATCTTTTCTACTCGGTCTAAAGAAACATTTACCCCGGCCACTTGGACCATACGGTCATTCCTTTTGAGTGGGAAAATGCCACGCGGCGGTACAAAGTTTACTTCATCAGGGAAAGGAATCCAACCTTCTATTCCTTTGCGGTGAATCAATACGGGTTGCCGGGTAGCATCCACTTCCCAAAAATCGTTGATTTGAAAAGGACTGTTTTCGTCCGCACGTACGCCAATGCCTCCCGTATCCGTTGCTCCATACAACTCAACCACGCGCTGTGCTCCGGCTTGTTTGAGCCGTCCAAACAATCCCTTCGGACAAGGTGCCGTGGATGTTACCGCCGTGATTCCCGCAGGAAAAACATTGCCGGCTTGCAAAAAATATTCCCAGAACAATGGGAATCCTGCTACCACATCCCCGGCCCGCAAAAGAGTGTGCCACGGTTGCATGGGCAAGGGGGCCAACGGCAGGGTCGGCGTACCATACACCGACGGAAAAAATACAGCGAACGAAAGACCGTACAAATGTTGCCGTGGGGTAAGCGTAATCAATCGGTTGGCATCTTTAAAATGACGACCCACGCTTTCCCCTTCAATTTCCATCATTTCCTGAGTGTGTAAAATTTGTTTGGGAGTTCCGGTACTGCCTGAAGTAGACAAATAAACAAATTTATTCTTCTGGTATGCTTGATGCGCTTGTGTGATTAGTTGTGATAAAGAGGAAAAGAATTCCGGTTTGAAGCCAAAAAATAAGCCCACTTGTTCCGTGGCTTGCCGGAGCACATCGGGTGAAATATCTTGTAAATTTAATTCCTTCTGCGTATCAAAAAAGGCAAACGTATCTCGTCGACCTCGGACTAATTCCGTGGAAAATATATCACGAACAATTCCTTCCACCTGCTCAAGCGAGAACATACGGTTTTCCCTCTGTTTCAAAAATAGCACCGGCAAATTGTTCCCGAAGTGAAAAAGGTTCTTTTTTCTGCAAGCAATCGGCCAACAATTGCGCGCTATGCGCACAAGAATGAATCGGCAAAAGGGGGTGGCTTTGCGTACACATATCCGTTGTAGTAGCCAGGGAAATAGAATCTAAGACAAATTGTGTGGCCGCCGTGGGAACGGCGCTGACCACAAAAGCCCCCGCAAGCCGGGTAGGCGGTAAATGCGACTGATAAACGAACGGATCAAAAATGTGCGGATCTTTTTGGAGCACTTCTGCCAACAACGGGTTTACATCTTCTGTGATAGCCACTAACACCTGTTCACACATATGTTTGGCTAAGAATTGTTGCGCTGTCAGCAGTGCACCCGCAAACGAGGCATCCAATTGTCCGGTTACCACACAGGGGCCATGAATACCCAGAAACATGGAGAGAAAAAGTGCCGTTGAATTATGCACGGAACTGGCAAAAGCCGTGGGCGAGGATAATTCATCACCATCTTGCACAATACTTTCCATGAATTTAAGCGTACTTCCTAAAGCGCCTGCCCCCATTGCCAAACTAATCCCTAGATTTACCCGGGAAGGATCTTGCAACTGTGCTTGCTCCAATGCCCGAAATGCACATAGCAATACATTTTTCGAGATTTGTTCTGCCCGACGTAATTTACGCAGTTCCACAAACGAAGTAAAATCTTCCGGCGTGGCATCTCCGGTTAAACAAGAAAACCCGTTGATAAACAATTTAGGCAGCATCACGTCCTCCCAGCACAATAGCCGCGTTACATCCACCAAACGCCAACGAGTCCGAAACTGCTACCTGTTTAGAGATGGAGGTCTGCCGGGTCACAGGAACTATCTGCAATTGTTCATCGGGGGTAGTAAAACCAATGGTAGGTGGTAACACGCGTTTATTGAGCGCTTGCAACGTCAGTACGGCCTCTATCGCGCCGGCAGCCCCCAACGTATGACCGGTTACACTTTTAGACCCCCACACAGGCACTTGGGGTAATACCGCTTTGAAAGCAATCGATTCGGCACTGTCATTGGCTTGACTGGCCGTACCATGGGCGTTTACAAACGCCATATCTGCGGCTGTTTTGCCGGATTCTTGTAGCGCAAAAGATAGTGCCTTTTGCAATCCCGTGCCCTTTGGATCGGGGGCCGTAGGATGAAAGCCGTCACAACAATTGCCATACCCTAATACATACCCCTGGCAAGGTAAACACATTTTTTCAGCCAGTTGCGAACTGACCAGTAATAAGGCCGCGGCCCCTTCCCCAATATTGATACCCGTGCGGGTTTTGCAAAAGGGCCGGCACCGTTGCTCGGTCGCCACCATTAAACGAATAAAACCGTCATAAGGACTCTCCGTAAGTTCATCCGTTCCGCCACACAGCACAACGTCGCATAACTCTGTTTCTATCCAATTTTTGGCCAGTCCTATCGCATCGGTACCACTCGCGCAAGCGGTTACCACCGTTTGGAAAGGGCCGGTAAATCCAAAATAATTACTGACCCATTGTGCTAAGGGCGTAGCAAGATAGTTTTTAAGTCCCGCTATATCTGTGGAGGTTAAAGGCCCTTTCTTCCACCGTTTATATATTTCAAAACAGTGGAAAGAAGGATGAACGGAAGAACCAACGATTACGCCTACGCGTTTGGAATCCAGTTGATCGGGAGAAAGACCGGCTTGCTCAAATGCTTCCAACGCGGCACGAATAAAAAAGAATTGGCTAAATGTTTGTTCCGACGGTTTTTGCTCGCAAACAGCCGGATCTACCAAAAATACCGGATATTTGGATGTGTAAGTACTATCAACGCGGGTTTTTGGCAACTCAAAACGAGCATTTCCGTTTAACGCACCTTGAAATGCTTCCTCTACGGTGTTACCACACGCGCACACACAGCCCATCCCGGCTACCAATGCTTTCTTTGAAACCATTATTTCTTGCGGTTTTGCTCAATATAATCCGCCAGGGTGCCTAACGTCTTAAACACTTCGCGCCCCTGTTGCATATTTTCAATCAAGATGCCGTATTTCTTTTGTAAAAGCATGATGAGTTCTACCGCATCCAAACTATCCAGGCATAACCCCGTGTCGCCGAAAATGGCGTCTTCGGCCCCGAAACCGGAAATATCATTACCACCTAAATCAATATTTTCGGCAATAAGCGTTTTGATTTCATCTATTGTTTGTTGTTGCATAATCGTTCCACCAGTCAAAGTAATTAAAGAACTGATACGGATATTTTATACAAAATTGTGTGAGTCCGTCTATGAATTGTTGTGCATAGGGCTGATAATATTTTTTATCGGCACCTGCATCCGGTACGAAAATCGGTTCAAACACCCAACTGGATAACTTCCCCTTACCTTGCCAAGGAAAGAAAGCAACCACAATCGGAGCCCCCGTTGCACCGGCTAAACGGTAAAAACTGTACGGCACCTGAACTCGGCCGCCTAAAAACTCTACCTCTACCGCATTTTGGACATTACCGAATACGCGGTCCGCCATGGCACACACAATTTCCCCGCGGTGCAGAGCCGTCATCATTTCCGGCACACCACCCAACGGCCCGGCCGGATTGATAAACGTAAACGGGGCTTTTTTGCCACTATGTTGAGCCACCGTTTTATCATTATCTTTGGGATTGCGGTAATACAAAATATGCATGGGTTTATTCAGAAATTGCATACAATTTACGGCACTTTGCCAACAGCCCACATGGGCGGTAAGTAGCAACATCCCCTTGCCTTGCCCCACTAACTTTTCACACATTTGGCGTGCCTGCAAATCAGAAACAAACTGAGTATTCCCCAGAATTCCCAAGGCAGCCCGATCTACCAGCGTACGTCCGAAAGTAAGGTTGAGCCAAAACGTATGTTTAAAAAACGCCCATTTTGTTTTCGGTGTAAAACGCCGCATCACGTACGCACGCGATTTATCCCGCACGGATTTGTACAAACAATACACAAACACCAAGGGATATAAAAACCAATACGCAAGCGAACGTCCCCCGATAGAAATGAGGGCATATATAAAACTGTGTTTCAAACGTGAAGCCATACTGCGGCCGGTATTTTCTTCATGCACGTCCATGCAAACTCCTACGTAGTGCCCAACCAAACACCACTACTAACAAAAATGCAATTCCGGCCAGGCACGGTGCCACCACCAAGGAGCCCAGCACCCACTCCCACACCCGTTGCATGATTTGTTTACCCAAGGTAGTTAGGGTAAACTCCGTCAACCAATGCCCGTGACGTAAGAAATAACCCACTTCAATGCATACGGCCGGAACAAAAGGGCCGATACAAATCTTTTCAAAACTGATACCCACCAACCGATTCAAGTTCCACCAACCGATCCCCCAAAATAGCCACACTTGCCGGATACCGGGCAAAGCAATAGATCCACAAAAAATTCCCCACGCCGCGGAAAGTGCATTACGTAAAACACTTCCCGGAGCCGCTAAATTATCTTGTAGCGTTTGCCAGTAACTTCGCCGGACGATCTTTTCCCCTTCGTACTTATACTGACGATGGGCAATGGGAAGCATAGAACGTATGGTCAAATAAGTATTGAGTACCGTTAGACGCCAATTATCTTTCCACTTACTAAAATGAGAAATTCGCTCCCGGGTGTAGGAAACAGAAACCGGCACTTCCCGTACGTCAAACCCCGCCCATAAGGCCCGCACCACCACTTCCACTTCAAAAGCATATCGTTTGCTCCACACGGTTAATACCTGCAATAAATCTACCGGATAACAGCGATATCCACTTTGAATATCTTGCACGGCTTTGCCTGTTTGAACGTGCACCCAAAAATTACCGAACTTACGCCCAAAGCGCGAGCCAAATGGCACTGTATCATCAAATTGACGCACCCCTAAAATAAGCGCATGCGGACAGAGGGCTACTTCTTTTACAAACTGCCCTATTTCGTCAGGATTATGCTGTCCGTCGGCATCAATGGTAATAATGTGCGTAAACCCATGCTCTTTCGCCCATGCGGCTCCCGCCAAAATGGCCATGCCTTTGCCTTGATTGGCAGATTGAACAATACATTGAACATCTACATCTTGAAGTAATTTGGGAGAAAATGCTTCACTTCCGTCATCCACCACCAACACATGGGGCCAAACAGTCCGACATCGCTGGACTACCGAGTGCAATGTGCTCAGGTGATTGTAGTGCGGAATGACTACTAAAATTTTTATTTGGGTTGTAGTTTCCCTTCTTTCCATGCTTGGCATATTGTTTCGTAAAAAGCAGGGCGTTCAAATAGCACTTGCTGATTTTTATCCATCAATAGTTGTACGCTATACCCACGAGCCATGACCTTTTTATCTTCGTTCAAAATCGTAAAATCTACGTTTAACCGTACCGCTTCGGTATAGAATAAGCGCGCTTTGACTTCATATGTATGACCGTATGTCAACGGAGATAAATAATCTAAGTGCATTTGACGTACCGGCAACAGTACACCTTGCTCAAAAAATCTTTCATATCCCAAACCAAACGCCTCCCCGAGCGCCATGCGTGCATCTTCACACATGGCCACATAGTGCCCGTGCCAGACAATTTGCATGACGTCCATTTCATGAAAGCGCACCGTATGGAAAATGGACTTCTCAAGGGGCTTGGGATCATTGGGTTCTTGTTTAAAATAATTGTATTGTTTCATTGGACTCTCTCCGAAAATTGCATAAGTAGTTGGCTCATTCTTTTATGCTGGGTAAGATCTGTCAATTCCGCCAAATACCAGCCGTCCGGTCGCTCAGACAATTTGACTTCTATTAAGATGCCGGGTAAGGCCGGGCTGATAAACTTGGCTTTTTTGATTGCTTTTACTTCAACGGGTTTATTTAACAAACGGCTGGCCGCCGAACTGCAAAATGAAATTTGACAGACCGCCGGCAATAAAGGATGCCCTTCAAAATGGCCCTCAAACGCCGGGAAATCCGCCATTAGTTCATATACAAAACCATGGGGGGTTTGGTTACGGTAACACTTCTCAATCGCTTGTTCTACAAACATATTCCTCCCGTCACTTCCAATTCAAATGTACCTTTTAGATTTGCTGATTGTTGGACTATGGTTCGCTTCGGGCAAGGAGTCAAAAAGTATTCGCGTACCAGTTGCCCCCAAGCACGGATCAATTTGTTGGGAACTTGCCCCGCCCGTTCATGCACTTGGATTTGTTCTCCAGATACCGTCAAATCGGCTAGTTTTAACGCCGGTTCCGCAAGGATGATTGCGCGGGTTTGTTGTTGAGCCGGTTCATACTGGCTAATGAGCGTGAAGTAAAAATCCCGTGGGGCAAGCACCCCGCTAGCCACAGAAGCCGTTTGCATAGAGATGGGCGTTGCCGGGGCGGGTGTATACACCCAATGGGAACTACAACCCGCTAAAGCAAGTAAAGATATCCAAAATACTTTTTTCATACACGATGTTTCCACAAAGAGGGTAATATAAACAATGATACCAATACTGTTCCCCCGATTCCAACCAACGCACATACGCCCATCATAAATAAAACCGCATGTTTAGCAAGCGCTAACACGCCAAAACCGGCTAACGTGGACAATCCGGCCGCTAATAAGGCACGGGTAGGATACAACCGCGCCAATTCCTCCTGATTAGCGCGGTATTTCATCAACTGGAAAATCGCGTAATCAAGCCCTAACCCTATTAAAAGCGGCAAGAAGATGAGTCCAAACAAATTCACTTGCACATGGAAGAGTGCTAAACATCCGAATAAAAAGCATCCCCCCAATAAGACCGGTACGAAACACAACAGGGTCTCCTTGAGGTTTCTAAATAGTAGCCATACGGCTATTAAATTGAAAAATAACGCCAAGCAAACAACACGCATGGCCTCTTGTTTAACACTATACACTAACGCCGTTTGTAATGCCGAAGTAGAAATTAAAACAGAAGTAACACCATCGGCCACCCGGGCATAAAACGGCGTATTGGGAACGATATTCATCACTGCGTATAATGTATCCGAAATTTTAATTATAGGGTTATACCAAGTAGAAAAGTCAAAACCCGTCTGTTCGGAATCATTTTGCAACCAGGTCCAGAAGGGAGCAAAAGAGTGAACAGTAAATCCATATTGTTGCGCTTGGGATTGTAATGTATGTTGCGCTGAACTGACCCGAGATGGTTTCCAAAAATTCTTCCAACGGTTCAAATTTTGCAGGCGTGTTTTTTCAGACACAAACAATTCGCTCATGGGTAATCCTTCCGGAATTTGTGAAGACAATTGCTCATTATTTCCAAGCGCCTCTTGCGGGCTATTCCCTAAAGCAAACAACAGAGCTCCTCGATCAGACGGAAATAATTTCTCCGCAATCTGTTTATCTTGAAGAAATGTTTCCGAAGTGGAATTTAGCGCATTTAAATCAGAATTTAACGAAAGATGCGTCAAACCCCATATTCCAAATCCAATCAACAAAATGCTTGCACATATCGTCCATCGGAAGGACAACGGTTTAACTTCTTTCATCGGGATCGAGGAAGAAACAAATGTTTGAGAATTAAAATAAGCCGGAAGTATCCGCACCGCCAGGAAAAAAGCCAAAGATAGCGCCACGAGGGCAAACACGGCAATTTGTTTAAATACTTCAATGGACGAGAACAACAAAGCCACAAAACAAAGACCCGACGTTAAAAAATTACACCACAAATGTTTGGATATTTTGGATACGACTGTATCTGCAACTACTTGGGATTGCTGTAAGGCAAAATAAATATAAATAGCGTAGTCTACGGAAAGCCCCACCACTACACTGCCAAAACCCAGCGTAATTCCACTAATATGCCCAAAAATCAGTTGTGTCATCCAGGCCGAAGGAGGAAGAACCAATAAAGGAAGCAAATACACCAGCAGGGCCCGTTTCGTTCGGAAAAAACACGCAAAAACCCCAATTAAACACAAGACTCCCGCCACGGTTACAATCATTAAATCCCGTTTAATAAGTAGGACGTTTTCCAAGGTATACCGCAGTCCACCTACAAAAAATACACGAACATCTTGCGGTAATGTATGTTGAAAATCGGCGAAAAACCGCTGCATCTTTTGGGCCGCCCGGATATCCGACACGGCTACGGTTGCATCGTATAGGCCGGCCACCAGGGTGCCATCATCATTAGACAGAAATCCATCCGTAAAATTTAACGCTTGAACTCCCTGCCCGATTTTTCCCCACTTACCAAGCAGTATTTCCGTTAAATTGAAAGGATCCCGCGTCATACGTTGGGTAGTAACCATGCTTTGAAAAGAAAACAAATCTTCGTAATAGCGGGCAAATTGTTGGGAGATAACCGGCAAAGAAATCTTTTGTTCAGTTTCGGTTTGAATTTGTGAAGAAAATAAACCGGGCAGTGCGGAGAGAACCTCAACAAGGACGTCGCCACGAGGTTGTACGTGCGGTTTAATAAAACCCGTTTGCAACAAGGCCTGTTGAACCTCTTGCGCCTTTTCCCGCGCTTGTTCGGCAGAAGGGGCTTGGGTAACAACAATAAATTTTTGACTAAGCGGAGAATGTTCAAAGAGAGTAACTTGCTGTTTAAGAGCGCGGGGAATCAACGCCAACATGTTCTCTTCTACAGATCCTTGCAATATCCCTACTACTCCCAACAACATCAGGAAAATAAAACCGATTAGTTTACCGTGTCGACGTAAAGAACTCATTGAAATACCTCATCGGCAAGAGAGGGATTCAATTGCGTATTCGTAAATTTCCACAAGATAAAATCACCGGAGGGTTCCTCCATTTTAACTTGTGTTACAACACGCGGATCCTTGCTATCCAACCACACCGTGATTTTTTTAACTACTTTGTGCTCTTTGTGATAGGGGACAAAGGTAATCTCCGAACCAGTTACTGTAATACTGTAATTCTTTTGTAAGGAATCAAAATCAAGCGTGAGCCAAACCAACATTTCCGCCATAAATAGTCGCCCCATGGCAGAATCCACCGGTTTTTTGGTGAGGCCTTGCAGACGATATACTTTTTCTTTTTCAATCAAAAAACCATTTTCAAAAGGTTTTTGGTACTGCCACCGCAATTTCTGTTTACTTTTGTCAAAAGCCAACGTACCCGTGCTTTGAAGGGGTTGACTCAGCAAAGACAAATGTTTTTCCTCCACAAAACTACTCTGCAACGTCTGCACGGTGCTAATCTGCTTGGCGTAATTTTGCAACACAACATCTTCTTTCTGCGCCCAAGAAAGAGTAAGTAGTAAACAGAGTAACAAACTTAAACAGTATTTCATAAAGATTGCGGAGGCGTGTCTCCTTGCCACATAAAAATATAAACGGTACACTGGGCCAATTTTTCTTCGCCGCGTAAAATCTCACCTTGCACGATGTAGGTATCAAAACACTCGTCTATTTTCTCGGTACGGATGATCAACTCATCTCCCTTCCGCGCCGGAGCCAGGCAAACCAAATCGCGGATATTGGCTAAATACCCCCCGCCTTCTATGGTAAGCCCTTTAGATAGGCGCCGGCATGCCTCGCACACACCAAACCCTTGGGCCACCAGTTCGGCACACGTCTCGGGGGCAAGCGTGCCGTCCGCACGTAAAAAGAGGTGCTCCGCAGACACCACTGCATGTGCGCGCCCTATTTTTTCTTCCACGCTAATCACTTTGTCCACCAACAACATGGGTGAGCGGTGCGGAATGAGCGAGGTAACAGGCGGAAAATTCGGCATATTTAAGAATTTGTCTCCTTATCAAAAAAATCCATAATTTGTTTTTTAGCGGCTTGAGCCATGCGCAAATGTCCCAACTCTCCGGGATAGTCTTTAGGATACATCGCCGGAAATGCCTTAAGCACAATCTTGGCCGGTTTAATAGATAATTTACCCGCAGGAAGCATTTTTTGAGTACCCGTAATGGCAACCGGCACAACCGGCAAATTTAACTGTTCCGCTAAGTAAAACGCCCCACTTTTAAACCGGGCCTTCGGATCTTTGCGGGATCCTTGCGGGAAAAACATGATATCACATCCCTTCTCTACAGCGCGCTTACACAAGGCCAACATTTCCTCGGGAGAAGTTTGTTCCGCATCTATATAGCCGGCCCCGTTCATGACGTAGTGAAAAAACGGCACCTTGAACACCCATCCTTTCGTAATATACACGATATTATCAAAGCCAAAGGCACTGATTGTATATAAGTCCAACGCCGAAGCATGATTAGCCACAATAACACAACTAGTTTTGGGACGATCTTGTTTTTCCACATGCAATCCCTTACTGGCTAAACGCATAAAAAAGACAATTCCACGAGATTGAATATATACAAATTTACGCACCGCCCGATCTCGGTGAGTCGATTGGAGCCATAAAAAAGGGGCCGCAACAACAGCAGAAACAACCAGCCAAAAAATCGCAGCCCCTCCAATGACAATCGTATTAAAACAAGTGCGTAAACACTCCATATTATTTATGATGCGTACGAGCTAGTTTCTCAATAAAATCATACAGGTCGTTTAAAGTAACAATGGTACGCAAATCATATCCTTGGCGTAACGTAACGCCAAATTTTTGTTCCAGCACAACCACCATATCCACTGCGTCCAAACTATCCAACCCCAAATCATCTCTAAGTTGGGCAGTGGGCACCAGTTGTTCATCCTTAAACTCAAACTCTTTTTTGAGTGCATCGTTTGTTTGTTTTATAATTTCTTCACGTGTAATCACAGGGCTCTCCTAAGAAGTAAAGAACAATTGTTGCCGCCAATGGCAAAACTGTTTTTCATAATAATATTTAAAGCGGTATCACTCACTTGTGTACTATATTGCAAAGGAGCACATTGCGGGTCCACTTGTTTTAAATTATGGGTAGGCAAAACTTGCTGGTTTTTTAACATTTCCACACACGCAATACTTTCCAAACTGCCACTGGCCCCCATCGTATGACCGATGTGCCCTTTCAAACTATTTATTTTCAGATCCTTTCCAAACACGCTGTGAGCGGCCTGTGTTTCCGCTATATCACCGGCTATCGTACCGGTGGCATGGGCATTTAATAAATCCACCTCTTCGGCTTTCACATGAGCCGATTGCAAAGCACCCTCCATGCATTTTTTTAACGTCTCTGCCGACGGATAGGCCATATTTTCCGTTTCGGTGTTTGCATAAAACCCAAGCACTTCGGCCAAGATTGGAACACCGCGGCGCAATGCACTTTGTTTCGTTTCCATAAACACCAAACCACATCCTTCCGCAACAACCAGTCCGGTACGGGTAGCGTCAAACGGACGACACGCGGCAGCGGGATTATCGTTAGAATTTTTAGACGTAGCTTGCATGATATCAAAACAGGCGCTAAACATAGGGTGATATTCTTCCGTTCCGCCACACAACGCCTGTGTAACAAGCCCCTGACGAATAGCCAAGAAACCAAGCCCCATATTCATAAGTCCGGTGGCACAGGCCTCACTTCCCCCCATGGCCGGACCGTTTATCTTCAAGGCCTGACAAACCGCCGCTAGCGGCGAGTGATTCATAATTTGCAGAAAATCAGATGTTTTAATAAGTTCCAGGTGGGCCCCTTGGCTATAACTGGTCAATTCCATCCATACAGAAATGCTGTTTAACGTGGAACCCATAAAAAAGCCAAGTTGCTCCGGAGCCACCTCATAGCCGGCTTGATGCAAGGCCTCTTGGGCGGCACAATAGGCATACAACCCCATGCGGCTCATGCCACGGCGGTATTTCCGCGCAATAAACGAATAATCAGCATCCGGAACGGTCGCCGCCACCTTGGTACTCACCATAGGCAACGCTTCTAATTCCTTGACGGTATGCATACAACTTTGGGCAGATAACAAGCCCTCCCACAGAGTCTGCACACCGGCTCCGTAGGGAGAAACCGCCCCCATACCCGTAATTACTACCGTATTAGAATCGTCCATACTCGTATTATAGCAATTTGTCTACAATCAACTACATACAAATTCCGCCATTGACTTGAAACGCCTGTCCTGTAATGTAAGAGGCCTTTTCAGAACATAAAAAGGACACCAAATTGGCCACTTCCTCCGGACGGCCTAAACGATGCAAAGGTATGAGCGGCAAAATTTTATCTATAGGCAATCCGTCCAACATATCCGTTTCAATAAACCCCGGAGAAACCGCATTTACCAGAATATTACGCTTGGCCACTTCTGCCGCCAAACTACGCGTGGCGCCCACAATCCCGGCTTTGGCAGCCGAGTAATTGGTCTGTCCCGGCACGGGAGCATGTGCTGCCGAAGAAGCAATATTCACGATTCGGCCTTGTTTAGCGTGAAGCATCGCCGCTAAAACAGTTTTTGTAACGTTGTGAAAGCCACCTAAAATGGTTGTTAAAACATCGGTCCATTCCTTATCTTGCATAAAAATGAGTAAATTATCTTTACGGATACCCGCGTTATTCACCAAAGCATAAGGCGTTTGCTCAGCCAGTAGCGGGTTTAAGGCATCTTGAACGGCTTTGGGATCAGCCACGTCAAAAGGTAACAAGGTACAAGTAACTCCCATAGTTTCAATCATCTTTTTGGCTTCATGGGCCGCCGTATGATTAGAATGATAATTCAGCCAGATATCAAATCCGTCCTGGGCCAGTTGTTTAGCAATGGCCAGACCGATACCACGGCTAGCCCCCGTAACTAATGCAATTCTGCGTTTAGAATCCATACCACTTACTCCCATCAATTAGTGTAATTTTCCGTCTCTTATAAAACACACTGCCATTGTAGCAAATTTCGTTAGTAAGCCCACCTTTTTGTTGCACCTAAATGCATATATATTTGCCACCCGATTACTCACAAAATAAGCCACGCAACCCGTCTGCGTGGCTTATTTACTTTCCTTTTACGGAATCTTTTAATAACTAAACTCGCCCTTTTCGTATACGGTTACCGTCGTACCGTTTTTCAAGCGCGCACGCACGCGTTTGTTTTCGGTATTGATTAAATCCCAGTGCAAAGACGAATCGTTAAAGCCAAGTTTTTTCTTAAACTCTTTGGTCATATCGCTTTGCGGGCCGGTATACGTATCAGCATAACTGGCGCCAACGGCTACGTGGCAGTTACCGTATTTCCCGCCGAAGTTTTCATCGTACAGGATGTCGGCCATAAATTTAGTGATTTTGGAAAACCGCCTGTCCGTAAGCGAAAACTCGCCGATTTGGCTGGCGCCTTTATCCATGGCTAACATCTTGCGCACAAACTCGCCACCCTTTTCGGCATCGGCTTTGATGACGCGTCCGTTTTTAAATTCCAAACGCACACCTT
Source organism: uncultured Elusimicrobium sp. (assembly GCA_902766765.1). Classification (GTDB taxonomy): domain Bacteria; phylum Elusimicrobiota; class Elusimicrobia; order Elusimicrobiales; family Elusimicrobiaceae; genus Avelusimicrobium. The sequence continues at coordinate 13,665 of CACXER010000050.1, forward strand.
TAACATAATTGCCGCTGCGATAAGAAGACAAATCGGCAAAATATACGCCTTTGGTACCGCGCCAGTCCGGCGAGGTAAAAATTTCAAACGACGGAATATTGCAACCGCCGCCCGCGATAAATTTCCGTTTTTCGCCCACGAGCACTTCAAAATCCATATGGGCCGATTCTATATGCAAGGTTTCAATCGGTAACGACGACAACCACAACCCGATTTCGGTAATTTGTTTCGTTACTTCCTTCCATTTTTTCACGGGGTCTTTTTCGTTTAAAAAGCACGCACGCGCCACTTGATTGGCATATTCCTTGGGAGAAAGTCCGGCCCGTTTGGCCAGTTCTTCCGTCGGATAATTGCACAACGTCCAGGAAAATTCCCCGGCTTGTTCGCGCACATCTAAAATTTCGCGCAAAGGTTTATGCGCCACGGCTGTTTGGGCAATACGCGCCGGGTCTACATTTTTTAAATGCGTTAAATCTTGCGGCGCACGCAAGGCAATTAAACCGTTGATATTACCTTGAAATTCTTTTTCGCCGGGAGCAATGAACGTAAGTTGTTTTTTATCGGCAAGTGTATAAAAAGTTTTCGCCATATTTTCCGGCAAGTTAAAGCGCAACACCGGTTGCAATTTTTCTTCCAACAGTTGTTTGTAAATCTCTTCCGCCAGCGGTAACGCTCCGACGTCGCTACGGAGCAAAACAGTGTCATACGATTTCACTTTTCCGTTGCGGCGCGCCTCATGCATGGCCCATACCATGACGCGAGCATATTTTTCAAGTTGAGTTTTGGTAAGTAACATTTTAATTCCCCCTTTTCTTTTATAATGTTATAATACAAAAAAAGGACTTTGAAAATGAAAAAATTATTTTTATGCTTACTCTTGATTTGTCCGTTGTGTGCGGCGTGGGCGGATGTTTCCCCCAAGCCGGAAATGGAATTTTCGTTTATTTATAGTACCGATAAAAAACCGCTTATTGACCCTTTACGCAGCGAGCAAATCCAATGCGCCGATAACCAATGTTTGGAAAGCAAACCCCTCGGGCATTACGGCTTGCAAAAATTATATTGCCAAGCAAGCAGTTGTTTTTCCGTCGCGTATGAATATACTGATTTCCAAAAACTTATCATCGCTTTTGAAGACGGCTCCGTGCGCGAAAGCAACATTTTCCCCGCCACGCACAAATTACGTGCGCGCTACAATGTGTATGTAGATGCAGATAAATTGCTAGTAGAACCTTCCAGCATTACGCCGGATTTAGCGTCGTGGGCGCGAACAGATGCGTTATTCTCGTTATTTTTGGTTCTAGTGCTTGAATTGGTAACGGCGGCGGCGTATTTAATTTACACGCAGAAAAGTTTTACGATTTTGTGGAGTGTGGCCGTAGCCAACGTGATCACCATGGCGGTATCGTGGGTGCTGCTGGCGTGGTACGCGTCAGACACGGCGTTTCTATGGGTGTTTTACGTCGTGAGCGAAGCCCTAATCATTCAACTGATGAACCCCAAAAAATTGTCGCTCAAAGATTCGTTTATGCTTAGTATTACAGCCAATGTGACGAGTTATTCTATCGGCATGATTTTATCGTTTTGGCTGGCCGAACTGATTTTTTAAAAATACTTCCTTCAAAATAAGTAGGACCAAGATCATCAACCCACAGGGTTTCAGGATGATGGCGGCTAATCAGAAAAGTTATAATAAAATATGCCCGCGGAAACAAATTCCATTATTTTAACCGATGAATTTAAAGATGCGCTTCGGCTCTTAGAAGCCAAGCCCATCGTGCAGCCGCTTATCTTTATCACAGGTCGCGCCGGCACGGGTAAGACTACTTTACTACGCTACTTTGCCGAGCACGCCGCACAAAATGCGGTGGTACTCGCCACGACGGGTTTGGCCGCTATTCACGTACACGGGCAAACCGTTCATTCGTTCTTCCGGTTAAAACCGGGCAACTTATTAGACCCCGCCAACTTGCGCCGTTTACCGCGCAAAACGGTGGAGGCGCTAGATACCATTATCATTGACGAAGCGTCCATGCTCCGCGCCGATTTATTAGACGCCATGGACTACATTTTGCAAATTTCCACCCATACCGATTTACCCTTCGGCGGCAAAAAAATCGTGCTCTTTGGCGATTTATTCCAACTCCCCCCCGTAGAAGAAAAACAAACGAGCGGCCTTTTTGATGCGTTTTCCGAAAAATACAAAAGCCCGTATTTTTTTGAAGCACACGTATTAAAACGATTGCCCTTAGAAGTGTTTGAACTCAAACGCATTTTCCGCCAGAAAGCCGACCCGGATTTCGCGCACTTGTTAAACCTCATCCGGGAAGGACAAGTTACGCAGCCGCAACTGGACATGTTGTTAAACACACACAAAACATTTGACCTGCCGGAACAATTTGATAACTGCATTATTTTATCACCCACCAACCGCGAGGCCGCCTGGCGTAACTTGCATTATTTATCGCGCTTGCCAGGCCCGGAGTTTACGTACACCGCCACACAAGATGAGGGATTTAACCCCAAAATTACGCCGGCAGAACCTGAACTCAAACTCAAAAAAGGCGCCAAAATTATGATGCTTACCAACACCGATAATTGGGTCAACGGAGATATCGGTACCGTGCACGATTTGGGCGAAAACTACATCCAAATTGAACTCAAAGGCGCGGTGTATCAAGTAGAGCCGCACGTGTGGGAAGATGTGCGTTATGAATTTAATGCACTCACGCAAAAACTGGAGCCGAAAGTAAAAGGATTTTTCAAACAATATCCGCTCAAACTGGCCTGGGCCATTACGATACATAAATCGCAGGGGCTGACGTTTGACAACATTTATTTGGATATCGGGCGTGGCGCTTTTGCACCGGGCCAGACGTACGTGGCACTCAGCCGCTGCCGCACGCTAAACGGCGTACATTTAAAAAAGGATATCTCTTTGCAAGATATCCTGTGCGACTTGCGCGTAAAACATTTCTTTGACTACGTGCGCGGCGGTTATCTGCCTCGCTAAAACTTTTACGCAAATAGCGTAACGCCCCACATAAGTAAACCTATAGTGGCAAAGAGAAGGTAAAACCACACCCCACCTTGCGCACGCGCCCGTTGCGGGTTTTGCGGGTCCACACCTATTTCGCGCAGCGTTCCCATTTTGGGTTTAAACGGCATACCTACGTTACTGGTAACCGTCCGGGTTTGTCCATCAAAATCAAAGGATATCACTTCCACATACGACGTACCCCCTTTGCTACCGCGGCGGGTTTCGTAAGAGGTAACGTGCCCTTGCAACCGGATGGCACGGCGGAAAAATTCGTAATGATACATATAACCGAGAAACCCAACTCCGAAAAATGCAAGCCCCATAAACCATAAAAACAGAATTTCCGGACGTTGTTTAATGGCCTGCGGGCAGACTTTTTCTACCCACGTCCACATCCGTACGCGGGCGGAAGAAGGACGCGCGGGATCCACGACAATTTCGCGCACACGGCCAATTTTCGGTTTCCAACCAAAAGACGTACCACGCGTAAAACGGTGTGTTTGTCCGTTTAGTTCAAACGAAATAACTTCTGCATATGTCGTACTATCGTCTTCATCGCTGGGAGAGCGGACTTCATAATCCACCACCGTACCGGGCACGATTATTTCCGTCCCGCTTGTTTGAGTCTGGGCTTTATCTGTATGTATGCATACGGCAATACCCAACACCGCAAAGGCAATCAACAAATATACTTGTATCCATTTTTTCATATTTTCTCCGTTTCAATTATGCCAGATTTATCTTAATGCCGGGTCTATATAGACGCTTCCCGGGTCCGCCGTAAATGCACCCCAAAAACATAAAAGCGCCCAAAGCATAAAAAAGATGCCGATAAATAACATAATTTTTCCCGGGTCAACATACACTTCTTTATCTTCGGGATATTGCGGGTCAAACCATACTATTTTCTTCGCGCCGATGACGGGTTTTTCCAAACTCCAACCATCTTTCACTTCGCCGTCTTCTACTGTAATAATGGCTTGAAATTCTTCCCGTTGTCTGCCTCTATGATTTCCCAACTGTGTGCGGTAAGTAGTAATTTCCCCCTCTACTTTTACCCAATGTTTACGCAAATAGCGGACGCTAATATACCACCATAATGCCCCGGCGCCAAGTCCTCCCACCATGAGCCCGCACGTACAGCAGCCAAAAACGCGGATCCATTTTTCACTTCCAAAAGCCACCGCGCCAATCGTAAGAATAAAACACCAAGCGAAAAGTACAAAATAAGCAGTCAATATTTTCCCGGTCCGTTTTTTCCTCATCGCACATGTCCTCCGCTAAATAAACTCGTTAAAACGCGTCCCCAAGAAAATCCGTCCGCCCCGGTAGCGTGTAATGCAAAGATGAACGTCTTAAAGAAAATTATATCCAATGCTACTGCCAACACAAGTAACATCGGCAGAATAATAACTGTCATATACCACGGCGAATTCTGCTCCAACGACGCTTGCCCCGTTTGCGGATTAAAATACACCGTACAATGAATAGCCGTCATCGTTCCCGGAGCCGTTCCGCTGTGCCAACGATTACTGACTACTTTCATTTCTTTTCCGTCTAACTCCACAGTCGCCATGACCGCAAATTCCGTTTCTCCTTTATCATTGGTACGTTGGGTATATTCTCCGGCAGTGGTTTTGATGATACGCCAATTTCTCCGGAATAATTGGTCGCGCAGGAAACGGAAAAATTCCAACAACGAACAATATATGCCTACCACACTTAACGCCGAGCAAAAAAATGCTAATGGAAAAACGATGAGTGCATGTTGCCATACTTTCGGGCTGCCCATCAGCACAATAAAATAAATGATTATTCCGATCGGAATTATTTTCCACACTATTTTCATTCTATTTTCTATTTTAAACTATTTTCAAAAGAAGTAAAAAAATAATCAGCCGCGGCATTGAGTTGATCAATTTGGGCTTGCGGATAGACAGGATCCGGCACGCCTGCTGTTGGAAATCCGGCATTTTTAGCCGTTTCTAACGCGTAGAGGGCATCTTCCACTACCAACGTGCGTTCGCGGGCAGTACCTAAACGCTGCAGGGCGGCTTCGTATACGGCCGGATCTTGTTTTCCCACACCTACTTCATCACACCCAATGATAAAGTCCATGTATTGTAGTAATCCCAACCGTTCAAACGCTCCCCGCGCCAAAGCCGGGTCAGACGCCGTAGCCACACAAATTTTAATTCCCTGTGCGTGCAAGGTTTTTAATAATTCTTCCACCCCGGGTTTTGCGGGGACTTCGTACAAATACCGCCCGCGCACCACACTAAGCGTGCCCTCTAAAAGCACTTCCGGATCTCCGGGTAAATTTAATTTTTCTTTGATATACCGGGCACCTTCCAACAGTGAAATATGTTTGACGTGTTCTTGTATTTCTTCCGGCAGTTCAATGCCGCACGTACGCAAGTATTTTGTAGCGGCATGATCCCACGCCGGGATAGAATCCAACAGCGTACCATCCATATCAAAAATAACCGCGTCAATTTTATCTTTGCCCGGGAAACGACTCCGGTCCAAAGCGGATATTTGCGCTAAACGCATTTGTTGGGTCAAACGGTCAATTTGAAAGGAAGTAACTTGGCGTACCGGGCGAGAGGAAGTATTATCTCTAAATGCCGCCCGGGAAGAAAGCAACGTTTGCGAAACGGAAGTTGTCGATTGGTTTTTTGTTGCGGATTTCTTAGGGGTAGCGCGGGTCTTGCCCGAAACACGTTTTTGCCTGGTTACATTGGATTTCCGCGTAGTGTGCGTGGCATGCGGCCGGCGCCCAACGGGGTGCCATTGCGCCAACGCCGGAGATTGAAATAACCACCCGACTGAAAAAACCAGTACAAAAGACAGAAATTTCCTCATAGTATTATTATACCTTTTATGTACTTGCCACACGGATAAACTTCCGAGATGACTTCATTAGGCCGGATATACTCCCCACATTAAAAAATTCTTGACAAATGAAAAAAAAAAAAACAATAATAAAGTATTGGTAAAAAAACCACAAGGAGCAAACAATATGAAAAACTCTCAAGCGTTTACGCTGATTGAACTATTAGTCGTCGTACTCATCATTGGTATTTTGGCGGCAGTGGCACTTCCGCAATACAAAGTAGCAGTAGCCAAAGCGCGCATGACACAACTGGTTACACTAGCAAATGCAGTAAAACAAGCCGAAGAAAGATATTATATGGCCAACGGACAATATACCACGGATTGGTCGGAACTGGATATTGAGTTGGAAGGAACCGTAAACAATACGTATCTTACAAACCCAGCGGGGTGGGGTCTGAATTTAAGTTCATACACAGAAGGCGCAACTTGGGAATCGGTAACGGCATGGGATACTCGGTTAGCCTATAACGGAGCGGCTGCTTCAAGCCATCTTTATTTGGTGTTTTCCTTTGATAACGCACATGCACATGCCGGGGCCAGACTTTGCTTTACTCCCAAAACCAGCGAATTAGGTATTACGCTGTGCAAACACGCCAGCAATAATGCCACACAACAAAGCCAGTCCGGCCAGTACTGGTATAAGTTTTAAGTTATTTAGCGCAAGGTATAGCAGTTATAACCGCCTTCCGGGCAATTTTCCCGCGCGCCACCTACGGTTTTGCAAAGGGAATTGGCTTTGGTATCGGACGTTGCAGCCACACAATCATATGTGCCACGCGCCACATAATAAATGACGTACCAGTGCCCGGAATTTCCGGTTTTGCGTCGTTCTGCCTGGATATGCATGACTGAAGTATTAGCGCCATGAATAGCTACCGAAAAATCCGAATTAGAAGGAACAGACATATCCAACTCATCTACCTGGCTGGTATAAGTTCCGTTGGCTAAGTGATAGACTTCTTCTGCCTGGACAATAGATCTTACCATGGTAATGGCTTGCACCAAATGAGATTTTTCTATCGCTTTTTGATATTGGGGAAACGCCACCGCAGCAAGTATGCCGATAATCAAAACTACCACTAATAATTCAATAAGTGTAAAACCATCTGGACGGCTTGGTATTTGTTTCATACATTTACCTCTGTAAAAATATAGTACTAAAAAATACAAATCAATTGTTTATTTCCCCACAGCAACGGAAAACATAAATCCGGCGGGCCATTTATCGGTTGTAACGGTAATTTGCGGCTCGCCCAGCGACTTATAAATCTCTAGCGCGCGCCCCGCAAATTGCGCCTGGCCGCGCACACAACACACTTCGTTACTGCGCAAGGATAAACCTGTTCCTAACAGTTTTACAAGTGCTTCTTTTTGCGTCCAAAGCGCGGTAAGAAATTCATCACTATCGTCCGTTAGTTCAGACGGGTGAAAAAAATCGTTTTTCCACGCCGTAATGCGGTGTTCAATTTTTTCCAAATCAATGCCGATCAGTCTTTCATCCGCACTAGCGGCGGCCACGGCAAAGCCGTTACTGTGTGTAATGCTATAGGCCAGCCGGGTTACCTTACCACCGACAAGCAATTTGGGCTTTCCGCTCTCTTGCGGCAACACTTCCACTTGTACTAAATCACTTACGCCCAAAATCCGGCCCACAATCCGCTTTAACGCAAGCCGGCCCCCGAGCCACTCGTTACGCCGCTTAGGGAAACGCAGCGTCTGATAGTACGCCTGTTCCTGAACGCTCAGTAACGCGTCTGCCGGGGGCAGGTTTGTTAAATCAATGACTTCTAATTGGTACGCCATGCCTTATTGGCCGATGGCCCGGTAGCCGTGGAATTCCACCCACACCTCGCCATTGTCATCAAACACATAGGCGTCGTGCAAGGTTTTTCCGTCGGCACTGTATCCGCGGCTCACGCCGTAGAGGTACAATTTAGCGGGCGGCACTTGATTTTTGAATACAGCCACTTCATCAATGCCGTCGGGGAGCGTCATTTTGTGCTCCAACGTCATATCCTGAAAACCGCAACATTGGAAAGCCGCCTCAACGAGCATCGGATTGGCCAGTAACGTGCGCGGCCCGTCAAACCATTGCGGCCGCGGCGTTGTGTTATACAAAGCAAACGAGGTGGCTTTATCCACCCGCACAATTCCACCGAGCACTTGGAAAGACGGCCCGTGGAAGTACTTTTGATAAATTTCCTCTTTGCTGACGGTTACGGGGTCGTACCGATGCGCCATGGCTTCGGTTTTTACGTTGTTCCACGTGGACACAAACGTATCGGTTGTACTCGCCGTAAAATGGCGGCGGGTATTACCCATTTTAATTCCTTTACTGTTGATGAAATCAGATTCAATTTCCATCACCACTTCGGCCCCTTGCGTCTTACCTTTCACGCGTACGGCTTGCGGGCGGTTGCGTAAGAGTTTGATGGGCAAGTAGAAGTGGACGTCTTTGAGCCCTTGCGGCACGCGCCCGGTAAGCGCCGTAGCCGTTTCCATAAAGGTTTCCAGCCCCATTACACCCGGCACATACGGCGTTCCTTCAATGGCGTGGTCGGCTAAATACGGGTCTAACGTTAAGTTAAATTCTTTTTCCGTATGGATTTCCGTCCCTTGGGTAAGCGCGGTTACGTTGCCCAAGAAATGCGTGGCTTTGGAAGCGTCCACCGTTACCACCGGCGCGGGAGCCGCTTGCGGCACAGGGGCCGGTTGCGGTGCAGGTGTAACAGGTGTTTGCGGCGTAGAAACGGACGGCGCGGCGTTACTGCTGGGAGTATTGGACGAGGAACCTTGCGGTACGATTTCGTCCATTTCCGTGCGGAGTTGATGGTCCCAATCCAGGTTGCCCAGGGCACCCGTTAAGACGATTTCCGGCACCGTTCCGTAGACGATTTCATCCAAGAAGATTTGCATACCGTCTTCGGGGTCTACAAAATCTACACCGTTAGCGCGCAAGAATTGTTCCACGCCGGCCCGCACGCCCATGCCTACATTCTTATAGGCACTCATAGCGATGGCAACCGCGCGGTATCCTTGATTGGTTAGCGAGAAAGCCGATTTGGCCAAATAGTCGTTGGCGCTGGCGTAGTCGCTTTGACCTAAGTTACCGTATTTACCGGCAATGGAGGAGGCAAAAGCGAAGAAGCCGCCGTCGCGCACGATGTTGTTGGCAAGGAAACTGGCAAAACTCGTGGCTTTTACGTCAAAGATGCGGTAGTATTCAGCCGGATCTTTATCGTAAATAAGTTTAGAACGCTCTAATCCGGCAAAGTGGATAAGCCCGTCTACACGTCCGTTTTTAGCTTTGATTTTCGTGCAGACTTCTTTTACCATGGAGCTATTGAGTACGTCGCAATGGTAATATTCCACTTCACTGCCTAGGTCTCGCAATTTTTGCAAGTTGTTATAGAGCGTGATAGAATCTTTCACCCGTCCGAACGCACGTTCCAACATCACAGGCGTTGCCTTCTGCGTCGGATCTGCTTTCATTTCTTCCCACAGTTGTTTTTTGAGCATCGCCAGTTCGGCCTCGTTCATTTTGGCCCAAAGCGGTGTTTTCTCTTGCACTTCAATAATGTCTAAGACAATAATTTTACTGTGGTATTGGGCGGCAATTTTTTGCGAGAGCATCGCACCGATACCGCGGCCCGAACCGGTAAAGATAACGGTTTTATTCGTCAAATCACAATGTTTGATACGGCGGTCTAAACGCACCGGAACGGATAATATCGTCGTCCGTTCCCCTCCGCGCGTACCAATCATTAGGCGCATATCTCCGTGGAGTACTTCGTCCATGGTTTTTTGCGCCATTTCATCGGGCGTGACAGTCGGTTCAAAATCTAACAGTTTAGCAATCGCACCCGTGTGTTCATACACATCGCGGCGGAAACAAACCGTTCCTCCGCACAAAGCCCCGGTAATGGGATTGAACTCGTCTTTAGTCGTGTAGCCAAACGTTCCGTCAATCTTGGTATTGACGGCAAAGAACGTATCGGCATCGGCCCGGTTGGCTAACCCTTTTTCAAATACACGAAGCGCAATAAACAGCGGCATGACGTATTTGGTTAGTTCGTTATGCGGGCTGAGTTTCTTATCAAACTTTTTGACGTTGGCTCCTAACAGATACACAATACCTTGCACATTGGGATCTTCGGCCGCGTATTCTTTCAGTGCGGCTTCGGTTTCTTCGTACGATTCCCAATTTACAATGGTTGTATTTTTACTGCGCGTTTTGAGCGTAGTAAATACGTGGTATTTCACTCCGAGTTCTTTGCACTCTTCCTGATACGCTTTAATGAGTTGCGAATTATCGGCAAAAATGAGTACCGTGCGGTCTTTAGATAAACGTCTGTTTTCCCGTGCGGCCAACGGAGCCGGAGCCACCACGGTTACGTGACGCAATTTCTTTTCGTGGCAGTGTTCCCCCGCATACCCTTCGCGTTCGGGCCGTTCAGCCAGCGACTCACGCGGCGCAACAGGGGCCGTCGGATTCGTTTTAAGCATGGCCTCGGTCGGTTTACCGATGGCACCAGCCGACGGAACGGCCTCTTGTACCGTGTTTACTTGAATCGTGGGCAAAGCCGCAGTCGGTTGCGCAGGTGCAGGGGCCGGCGTTACCGGAGCGGGTTGCACCGGGGTCACCGCCGGAGCAACTGCAGGCGTCGCTTGCGTAGCGGGCTGCGCTACCGGTGTAACAACCGGTGTTGCGGGTGCCGGCTGGGGCGCCGGTTGTGCCACAGGCGCCGCTGAACCGGTATGCGTCAGAGCAAATTGGATGCAATGGCGAATTGTCGGATAGTCCTTTAATTGGATACCTTCTTGCGCTACAATGCCGTAGTGTTCGCGCATGGCGGCAAACAGCTCGGCTTGTTTGACCGTATCAATACCCAAGTCGGCTTCCATATCCAAATCTAAATCTAACATGTCTTCCGGATAACCCGTCTTTTCAGCGACCATCGCCACAATTTCTTTGGTAACGGTGGCTTCATCTACCGCTTTGGGTGCGGCTTGCACGGGGGCGGGAGTCGCTTGTACAGGAACAGGCGCGGGCGTTACCGGCGCAGGTTGCGCTACCGGCGTAGAAACCGGAGTTACAGGAGCGGATTGTACCGCAGGAGCAGCCGCCGAGACTTGCGCCGGTTGCGCCGCACCCATAGCATGCGTAAGCACAAATTGGATGCAATGGCGAATTGTCGGATAGTCCTTCAACTGGATACCTTCTTGCGCGACAATACCGTAGTGTTCGCGCATGGCGGCAAACAGTTCGGCTTGTTTGACCGTATCAATACCCAAGTCGGCTTCCATGTCCAAATCTAAATCTAACATATCTTCCGGATAACCCGTCTTTTCCGCAACCATATTGACAACTTCTTTCGTAACGGCATTTTCATCTAATGTTACGGCTCTGGGAGTTGCTTGGACGACAGGCGCGGGCGTTACCGGAGCGGGTTGCGCCGGGGCAACCGTCGGAGTCGCTGGCGCCGGAGTAACCACAGGAGTTACCGCAGGGGCTACTGCCGTCGGAGCGGGGGTTGCCACCGGGGCCGTTTGCACCGGGGCTCCACCTTTTGTTTGAGCGAGCACATATTTAATGCAGTGGCGGATTGTCGGATAATCTTTTAACTGGATGCCTTCTTGTTGAGCAGACAAACCATAATATTCGCGCATGGCGGCAAACAGTTCGGCTTGTTTGACTGTATCAATGCCGAGGTCGGCTTCCATATCCAGGTCCAAATCTAACATGTCTTCCGGATAACCCGTCTTTTCCGCAACCATATTGATGACTTCTTTGGTAACAGAATTCTCATCTAACGCTACAGCTTTGGGAGCCGCTTGTACAGGTGCCGGCGTTACGGGAGCGGGTTGCGCAACCGGAGTAACCACAGGGGCTACTGCCGCCGGAGCGGGAGTTGCCACCGGGGCCGTTTGCACCGGGGCTCCACCTTTTGCTTGAGCGAGCACATATTTAATGCAGTGGCGGATCGTCGGATAATCTTTTAACTGGATGCCTTCTTGTTGAGCAGACAAACCATAATATTCGCGCATGGCGGCAAATAGTTCGGCTTGTTTGACCGTATCAATACCCAAGTCGGCTTCCATGTCCAAATCCAAATCTAACATGTCTTCCGGATAACCCGTCTTTTCCGCAACCATATTGATGACTTCTTTGGTAACGGAATTTTCGTCCAACGCAACGGCTTTGGGAGCCGCTTGTACAGGTGCCGGCGTTACGGGAGCGGGTTGCACCGGAGCGGGAGTTGCCGCCGGGGCTTGCACGGCAGCGGTATGGGCGTGCACCGTATTAACCTTATCCACAAACGCTTGCGAACCTTCCATCACAAGTGCGGGTTTAACACCGTGTTGATAATTATCTTTAATACGAAGTGTGTTTTGCACGACTTCCAATACCGGGGTTTGTTGGCCGGAAATTTCTTTAAGCCACGCATCGTGTTTGGCGGTATCGCAAATGCGGGGCTCGCCTTCTTGCCAGGACTTTTCAAGCAGTGTCATGCCTAGTTGCGAGCCGAAACCCGCCGCCAAACGAAGTGCATATTTAAAATCATAATGACCTCCTTTACTTAGCGTAATACCGGCCAGTTCCGGATCGGCTTCTTTGAAGTTGGCAATCGGCGGTACTAAACCGGTATTCAAACAACGCACCGCAATTACATCTTCCAAACCGGCACCCATGGAGTGTCCTGTAAAGCCCTTGGTGTTGCTGACAATTACCTTGCTTACATTTTCACCGAAGGTAGATTTCAGCGCGTATGCTTCCGCACTGGCAGAACCACCACGCGCGGGCGTATAGGTTTCATGCGAGATAAATACTAATTGTTTGGCAATATCGGCACGGTTTAAACCATGTTCTTTTTCCGCCGTCGCCACTAAGCGATTCATTACTTTGGCCACGTGATTTACGTCGATACGCGTAACGTGGAAACCGCTATTGGCAATTTCGGTAGAGAGCAATTTGGCTAGCGGTTTCATACCGCGCTTGGCGACTTCGCTTTCTTCTTCTACAACTAACGACACGGCCCCCATTCCCACAATCATCCCATTGCGGCGGCGGTCAAACGGCAAAGCGGCTTTTGTTACATCGCCTTCGGTAGTGGCCGCACCGGAAGCCAAGAACGCCGTTAAAATCCACTCGGACACATTATCATTGGTAATATCGTCTGCGCCGATCACAATAACACGTTTGCAACGACCCAGTTTAATCCAATCTTGTGCAACTGCCACGGCTTGCGCGGTAGAGGCACAGGCAGAACTCATGGCCATAGCCGGCCCGCGGGCACGAATCCATTGGCAGAAGTGACAATGCGCAATGATAATGGTTTTTAAGATAAATTCCGACGTAAACGCCGCCGGTTCAATTTCTTTATCTTTGAAATTCTGTTGGTACCAATTTTCAATTTCCGCTTTTAAAGCCGGGTCGGAAATTTGGGAAATAAATTTATCACAGAACGCGCGGACTTCTTTGGCGGTTTTGTTATTGAGTAGCCCGGTGACGCGTTTGGTTAAATCGCCCATCATACTGTTGGCTACCGGGAACGCCGAGGTAAAAATAACACCTGTTTCGTCAATCATATCCGCCGGTAAACCCCAACGGTCGGGCAAGTAACCGCCGGTGGAGGTGGGCTTATAATAAAGTACGAGCGGGATACCCGCGTCTTTGAGCGCCAACATACCCGCCGCAACGGCCAATTGGAAACTGCGGTCCATGGAACGGACCCATTTGGCAGGCAAGCCAAATTCTTTTTCCAAATCAAATGCGCCGCCTTTGGCCGATAGTTTAATGGCTTGCGAGGCAGACATCAACCGTTCAATGCGGTGATTTCCGTCGGGAGATTTAATTACAAATTCTACGTGTTTATCAATTTGTTTTTGTTGGATATCCGATGAAACGGGTTCTATCATATTGCGCCCGGATAAAATTTCATCCAGCACACCCTCACGGAAGATTTTATCCCAACTGCCGGGGCCACCCGCGGCAATACCGCTGATGACGATCGATTTATGTAAATCGGCCTTGCCGTCTTGCGCGGTGGGCTTTGTTTGCGGTTGGACCGGTTGTTCCACGGCTGCTCCGGCGCAAGTACCTTCGGTTTTTTCCAAGGAGGTCGCTTTGCCGGTTACCCATTGCACGAAAGCCGGGTTGTAGGTGGAATTGTCGCCAAACATATCGGTTCCTTTCCAGTCAATGTGGATACCCGAAGAAATCAAGTTGGCAAACAAGTCGTTAAATTCCACAATGCCACCTTTTTTGGGGTGGTTGGACGCCAACACTTTAATATCTTTTTTATCCGATAACGTGTTAGAGGCCAGGGCGGAAAGTACCCGTTTGGGGCCGCATTCTACAAAAAGCCGCACACCGGAATCATACGTGGTTTTGAGTTGTTTGATCCATTCCACCGAGTGAGAAATTTGCGTAACCATGAGGTCTTTAATTTTCTCCGGGTCGTTAGGATAGAATTCTGCCGTTACGTTGGTGGTAATCGGCATTGTGGGAGAGTGAAATTCCAGCGTATTTAAAAACGCCCGATATTGCGGCATAGCCGGTTTAATAATGTCGGAGTGAAACGCATGCGAAACCGGAATTTGTACCGCTTGGATACCCATGTCGGTAAACATTTTAATGGCTTCGTCAATGGATTTGGAGGCCCCGGCAATTACTGTTTGCGTCGGGCAGTTTTTATTGGCTACGGCCACATAGCCGGCCACCCGAGAAAGTTCGGGTTCTACCCGTTCCACGGGGGCGGCAATAGAGGCCATTTTCCCGTTGTCTTCTACACGGATTTCGCTCATCACTTTACCGCGCGTACAAACGGCTTTTAATCCGTTTTCAAAATCAAAAATTCCGGCGGCAATCGCAGCGGCGTATTCGCCTAAACTGTGCCCCATAACCACGTCAGGTTTAATGCCGAAAGACGACAACAACCGCATCATCGCAATATCTGCCGTCAAAACAGCGGGCTGGGTCATTTCAGTCCGTTTGATAGCGGCTTCGCGCTCGGCGATTTGTTCTTTCGTTTCGCCGGGTTTACTCCACAAGGTTTCTGTAAGCGTTTGACCAATGATATCGGTCAGCAAGCGATCTGCTTCGTCAAACGTATCTTGCACAATTTTGTATTTGGCCGCCAAATCTTTCATCATGTCCACATATTGTGAACCTTGACCGGGGAACATAAAGCAAACTTTAGGTTTAATTTCCGTCGGCGTAAACGGATAAATTCCTTTCATACGCAAGTAGAGCGATTCTTGCTCCCACACGTCTTGTGAAGAGGCAACTTTCTTGAAAAATTCAATTTTCTCTTTTAATTTATCTGGGTTTTCTACGTTAATAGTTACGGCAAACTTACCGGGTTTAGCGATATGATTTTTGTAGGAAATGCTCGGTAAATAAGTCGGGTCGCATTGTACGGCAATA